>CALGPD010000498.1 GCA_937960625.1 uncultured Spirochaetia bacterium
CAGAAAACATATCGGGTAAGTTTTTATTCGCCTTCCGGTAGTAAACTGTTTGAAAATAAATTTAAAATAAACTCAAACGGAACCCTTTTCGGGAAAGTGTCTATCGACAGTGCGGTAAGCCAAGGCAACGCAAGATTGTCAATTGTATCTGATGATAAAAAATTAAGTTTTAGTCATTATTTCAAAATCAGAAAATATAAAACTCCGAAAACAGAGATAAAAATTGCTACGGAAAAACACGCTTATTTTCCGGGTGATAAAATAAAATTTACAGTTGATATTACTCATTTCTTCGGTGTACCTTATGCAAACAGGCAAATAAACTATCAGTTATTAAATGAAAAAACTAAAAAAATTAAAACTGACAGCAAGGGTAGAGCCATAATTATTGCTGATTCTTCAAAATCTTTATCAAATAAATATTATTGGATAAAAATAATTCTTCCTGAGGGTAATTCTTCAACCAAACGCGTCAACTTTAGAATACACGATTTTAAACTTAGCTTATCGTCGCCAAGAGATTTATTTATTCAAGAAGAAAATCTGGTATTTGATATAAAAACTACAAGTTTAAAAGACAAAGCAATTTCCAAAAGAGTTAAATGTGAACTTTATTTAAATAAGCGTTCGGGCATAAAAAAAGTTTCACAAAAATTCGTGCGCACCAACAAAGGTAAAACCCGGGTTACGTTTAAAGTTAAACAGGGCGGCAATTATTTCCTAAAAGCAATAGCCTTTGGAAAAAACAAAGTTGAATATAAAGTACAAAAATCAATAAAAGTTTCCGGGAAAAAGGACAAAGAGAAAGTTTTTATTTTAAATAACGAATCTACAGTCAATCAGAATACTAATCTGCGCTTAAAAGTATTCTCAAGGGCAGGGTCCACAAAAGCTCTTCTCATAATATCCGGTGATAAAGTATATTTAAATAAAACAATCAGTTTACAAAAAGCAATGAACACGGTTTCAATTCCGGTTTTAAGAAAATACGTTCCTAATGTTCTTGCAAGTGTTTATTTGATTAACAGAAAAGGAAGTTATTTCGCTACGAAAAAATTTAGTGTAAAAAACAATCTAAACGTAGGAATTAGCTTTAATAAAAGAAAATATTCTCCGGAGGAAAAAGTTAGAGTAAACTTAACATTGAAAAACATTAATAATAAACCCGTTAACGGTGAAGTTTCGATAGCTGTAGTTGATGAAGCCGTTTATTCAATAATAAAATCCAAACTTAAAAACATTTCAAAATATTTTTACGTTTCGAGAAAACTCACAAATTTAAAACATTCAGGCGCAATGCCGTATAAATATAACGGAGTTACACGTACACGAAATAAAGAAATCTTACGTACTCAGGAAATAAGAGAACTTGAAAAAAAAGAAAGAGATATTGCAAGAAATGAAGAAAAAGCAAAAAAAAGGTCCTATAGCCGTAGTAGTAATGGCCGGCGGTTTGCCCGGGGAGGACAAGGTGCCGCGCCCGGTGGAAGGCTAAGCCAAGCAAGGACAGCGGATGATATCCGTCAAATTAGAAACATAGCAAACCAGCCCGTTGCAATTAACCGTTTTGGCAGAAATACCAGCCAAACTGCAGATAATAAACCTGAATCCAAAGTAAAAAAAATAATCAGACGTATTTTTAAGGATACGGCTTATTTCAAACCTGATATTATGGTTAACGGCAAAAAAACCGTAAGTTTCAAGCTTCCACATAATCTAACTCGGTGGAGAGTTGTAGCAATTGCGATTTCCGGTGTAAACGCATTTGGTAAAAATGTCTCAAATTTTAGGACAACGAAAAACGTAATTTTAAACTTAAACCCTCCTATTGCCCTACTTCAAGGGGATAAAATAAAGTTCAGCGCAGATATTTTTAATAATAGAAAAGTCGCTGTCAGAGGACGCCTGAGTTTAAACGCTAAACAGGGCAGCCATACAGGAGATTTTAGAAAAGCTTTTTCAGTTAAATCCAAACAATATCAAAGAATAATCTCAAACTCACATTTCAGCGTGCTAAACGATAAACCGATTATTCTAAATGCAGGAACAGACTATGATAAGGTTAAACTCAATGTTCCGGTTCAAAAATGGGCATGGATAAAACGCATCGGAGTATCAGGTTATACAAACCGTTCTATCACAAGGCAAATAAAAATACCACAAGGATATAAAAACGTAAAAATGGTGTTCAATATTTTTCCGCATAATTACGGTTTAATAGAAAAACTCAGATCCCGCAGAAATTATTTCTTCTATGCTTTTACTGCTCAAGCAGCAGCGAGTTTATTAACTGATTTATCACTTTATAAAGTATTAAATAGAAGCAACGAAAACAAAATGAGGAAAAGCACATTAGCCTCACACATACAGAATAAAATCTATTTAATACAGGCGTTTATGCGTTCAGACGGTTCGTATAATCTTATGAAGTTTTCAACAGCACGTGATATTAATACTTCCATTTTTAATTTCTTTGTTCTAAGTATTGCTAAGAAAACAGGGTTCAAAGTAAATAAAATATTATATAAGCGGGCTAAAACTTTTCTTAAAAGAGCTTACAATCAGGCACGCTCAATTGAAGAAAAAACTTTAATACTGTGGTCTTTATCATATAGCGGTAATGTTGATTTCTCATATCTTAACAGAATTTACAGATTGCGTTCATCATTGTCTTCCCGTTCACTTGCGCTGCTTGCTCAAATTCTTATTAATGAAAACCGGAAATTGCAGGCAAGTTCGGTAATCTCAATGCTTATGCAAAAAGTACATGCATTACAATGGAAAACCGGCAATAAAAAAGTAGACTTCTTAAACACTAAAGATGAAATTACTACTCTAAGCCTGCTTTCTTTAATTAAATCAGGTTATAACCAACAGTTTGTTAAAAAAGTTATGAGAAAACTCGTTGTAAATATAGAAAGAGCAGAAAGGCCTACTGATTTCTTTCAGGCATTGTTTGCATATACTTATCATTTTTACATCAAGGACAATTACGAAAACACAGGTGATTATAAATTAACGCTTAAGGTAAATAATAAAACCATAATGAGTAAAAAATTTCCTGCTTCAGATTATAATTACCAAAAAGTAATTTCAGCTGAATATTTATCATTGAATAATAAGCTTGAAATATTAATAGACGGAAAAGCGAACCTCTCATATAAAGCGGTAATTCATTATTTTAAACCTGGAAAAATTGAACAAAACTATAAAAGATTTGGTAAAATTACCAAAACATATTATTATCCGAACTTTACTGTAAATGAAAAACCTATTAGTCGAGGATATTCAAAAGTTTATTATGATTACAGTAAAAGGCATAAAACTCAGAATTTAAAAACCGTTGCACGAGGAAAAATATTTAAAGTAAGAGTTTATGTAAGACCTAAAGCTTATTCAGAAAAATACTTCATTTTAAGAGACACTATACCCGCTGGCTGTAACTTGATAAATCAAAGCGTTAGCACAAACGCAGTATATTATCAAAGAATAAATAATGAGATAGTATTTTACTTCAAACGGTACAGAAAAAGAAATTTATACGCAACGTATTCTTTAGTTGCTGTGCACGAAGGAAAATTTAGAACTTTACCTCCAAGATTTTATCCTTTCAGTAACGTTAACAAAGAAATTATCGGTAAGATAAAAACGCTGGAAATTAAATCAATTAACTATAATACATTTATAACGTATAAATTTACTCCTGATGAACTTTTTGAAATTGCTAAACATAATTACAAAAACAAAAAGTATAGAAAAGCAACAAGAACGCTTAAAATCCTATTTAATAAGTACAACTTGAAACCTTATTACTTTAAAGAATGCGCAAAAATGATTTTATTTGCAGGCATAAAAATAAACGCTCACAAAGACGTTGTTAAATACTTTGATATTTTACGGGAACGTTATCCTGACCTTGATGTTGAACTATCACAAGTATTAACCATATCCAAAAGTTATGCTAAAATCGGTGAATATGAAAGAGCTTTTCTCCTTGTAAGAGATATTCTACAAGCATATTTTACTCAGGAAGCGCAACTAGGCGGGGACCTTGTAAAACTAAACAAATACAAAAAATCCATGAAGCTAATGCGTAACTTAGTAAACTCTTATCCGGACACAAATACGTTGAAACTAACGTATTATTCATTCGGCCAGGAATTATATAACGCGTTTACCGGGCTTGGTAAAATCAAACAGAAAAAAGCTAAAGGTATTACATTGTACAACAGCGCCAAACACGTTTTTATGGATTTCCTAACAGAGTACCCTGATTATCAAAACGCGGATGAAGTCTCGTTTACTTACCTAAACTTGTTAGTAGATAAAAAACGTTATAATTCGTTATTTGATTTAAGCGTTGTTTTTGCTAATAGATATAAACAAAGTAAATATCTTGCTGATTATAATTATTTAAGCGCGTTCTCTTTATATGAACTTGGCAAGTTCTCTAAAGCTAAAGATTACGCTAAATACGTTGCTTATAAGAAATTTAAATACGGCAGTGATGATTTTCGTTTCAGCAAAAATAGATATTTTGCCATGCATATGCTAGCAAAAATCTATCATGCAGACGGAGAAATTGAGAAAGCTATTAAGGAATATAGAAAAGTTGCATCAAAATTCAGTGATGCACGTAATTCAATAGATTTCTTGAAACGAAAAAATATTCATATACCTGAAGTTAAACGTTTCAAACCCGGCACAAATCCGGTTCTTAATGTTAAATTAAACGGTATTTCAAAATTCGATTTAAAAATATATAAAGTTGATTTTGTTATTCTTTGTTTAAGTAGAAACAATTTATCAAATATCAGAAACGTAAATCTAACGGGAATAAAACCGAGTTTTACAAAATCAATGACTGTTTCCAATACCGGAAACAGTATTAAAAACGTAAATCTTAAAGTACCGGTTAAATCAAAAGGTGCTTATCTTGTTGTTATTAAATCAGGAGAACTTGAACGTTCAGGTATTCTATTACTCACGAATTTAAAAACCGATACCGAACCTTATAAACAAGGCCGAGTAAGATTAAGCGTAAAAGATTTAAATGGAAAAAATATTAGCGGTGTAAAAATATATTATAAAGGCACAGGATCTAAAAAAACAATCCGTTCGGAAACTGATATCCGCGGAATATCCGAAGCCGCGGGAATAAACGGTATACCTTTTGTGTTTGGAGAATATAAAGGTAATTACATTTTCTTCCGCGGAAATAAATACATTGGCGGAAGATATAGAAGATATTACAGACGGCCTTTCGGACAGAAGCAAAAAGATAAGCAAGATGTTCTTAAAAATATTTTCAAAAAACGAAGGTCAATACAAATTCAAAAATCTCGTCAATTTAAAACCAATACGGAAAGACGTATTAGGAAATATAAATTAAAAGAATTAATGCATTAAAATAATTAATCCGGCTATGAAATAATAGCCGGATTTTTTTTATTAATTATGTGTTTTTTCATTTTTTTAACAGTTATAATCCGAAAATAATATTACGGATTTTTTTGGGGTGTTTATACATTAAAAGTTATACTTTTAAAAATATAATTAGTATTTTTCAAAAGAGATTTTATGAGTAAAAATAAGCACAAATTTATTTATGACAAAAAACGTAATACCTTTGTATATGATGATGGTGTTACTGTATCAAACGAAGATTTTATTGAAAGTTTTCACTTATATTATGGTTGGGTATGTGAAAAAATTGATAAACCCGGAGCAACGTATTCTGATTGGAAAGAAGCTTTAGGTTTTCTTTCAATTGAAAAATACCGGGCATATGTTGAACAGGATGAATTGAGAATAAGATTGCTGGAATTTGGAATGCTTATCTATATTCATAAGGCTATTGAGGTAAGTAATAAAAAAATAGCAATACTTGGATACCGGCTTGCAGTAAGATGGGGATACATATCTGTTTTAATGTTGGGACAGGAGCAATTTAAAGATGAAAAACGTTATTTAAAATTCTTATATAAAATTTCCCGACGTTATTTTATTGAAGCTACAATTAAAAAATTCAATCTTGAAGTGTTTTATAAAGTTTCACGGGCTGATGAATTTATTTTTTCATTGCTGGCAATTACAATTAATAAGAAAACTGACTTATTACATTTCGGCACTGAATCTTTGCAGGCTGATAAAGGATTATTTTTAAATGACAGTGAAGTGGATTGGGATTGGCTTATGGAAGAATTAAACAAAGCAACGAATAAAGCAGAATATAAAAAGAATTTAAATGTAATGCACATTGCACTAAACGATTACATTAATTTCAAACTTGAAAAATCCAGCAAGGGAACTTTTGAAAGCTGGAAAACTATTCTTGAAATTATGGAAAAATCAGATAAAGAATGGATTAAGGAACTTGTAATAGAAGAAAACGTTTTATTCAAAAAAATGATGGATAAATTTGTCTCACTATTCGGCAGCAATAATTAATAAATTCAACTAACTTTTTCACCTAACAAGTTAACACTTATAATAATTGAATGACAATTAAGATTAAAAGGTGTATATTTATAGTTGTAATAATTATCTTGATTTTTATTACAATGTTATTTAATTTAACCTCGTTGTGTTTATTTGGAGGAAACATGTCAGATTATAAATTATTTCAAGGTAAACTAGTACTAAAAACAGCAAAAGTTGCAGTTGTATTATCAAGATTTAATGATTTTATCGGCGAAAAATTATTATCAGGCGCTGTGGATTGTTTAAACAGGCATGGGCTGTCTTCTGAAAATGTCAGCGTTTATAAAGTTCCAGGTAGTTTTGAAATCCCCGGCATAGCTTCTAAGTTAGCTAAAACGGGTAATTTTGACGGAATAGTATGTTTAGGCGCCGTTATCCGCGGTTCCACTCCTCACTTTGATTATGTGGCTGCGGAAGTTTCAAAAGGCGTTGCAAGTGTTTCCATGGCTTCTGATATACCCGTTGTATTTGGAGTATTGACTACGGACACAATTGAGCAGGCAATCGAACGCGCTGGCACTAAATCAGGAAATAAAGGCGCGGATGCCGCATTAGCATTAATTGAAATGATAAATCTTTATAAAGAAATTAAATAAAAATTATGAGTAAAAGACGTAAAGCCAGAGAGATTGCATTACAAGGATTGTATCAATACGATGTAGGCAATCAGGAATTAGGCAAGCTGCTTTCATTTAATTGGTTAAATGCTGACCCGGATAATGAAATTAAAAAATTCGCTGCCATTCTTATTGAAAATACTATAAAAAACCTCGAAAATCTCGATAAATATATAGAGGAAAATTCTAAAAATTGGGATTTTTCAAGAATCGACATTCTTGAAAAAAATATACTCAGATTCAGTACATATAGTATATTACACCAAAAAGATATTCCAGTTTCAGTAATCATCAATGAAGCAGTGGACATCTCAAAAAAATTCTGTTCTGATGATTCATATAAATTTATTAACGGGATATTAGATGAGATATCAAAAAAACTCAGAAATAGATAATACTGAAGCTCCGTCACTTTTCATAAAATACAGTAAACAAATCGCTTTCGCAATGATAGTTATCAGCATAATTATTATTGCTTATCTCGTTATCTTTAAACCAAAATATAAAAACGAAGCTGTTTTATACCCAAAGAACACCACTACTCCGGGTATTCTTGAACTAAGAAACCGGTTAGCGAGAAAAATAAAAAATCCTGAAATTAAAAAAGGCCATGAATTATTTTTACAAAAACGTTTTATCGAAGCGGAAAAGCTGTTTAAAAGTTTATTAAATATCATTCACGATGAAGAACGTAAGTTTATTTATTATTATTTAGGCGAAATTAGTTATTCAAGAAAGCAATACAAACAAGCCGCAGATTTATTCGATGTCGCAATAAGCAAAGATAAAAGATTTTTTGAAGCTCTAATCAAAAGAGGAATGTGCAGCATAAAGCAAAATGATTATGAAACCGCGCTTTCTTTTATTAAAAAAGCGAGAAGCATTAAACCTAAAAGTTTTTTCGCGAACTTTGAACTGGGAAAAATATACTTTCACCTAAAAAAATTCAAACGCGCGCTCGCGTACTTCAACAATTGTCTTGATATTGCCAACGATATACGTGCTTATTTACTAAAAGGCGTATGTCTATATAAAACCGGAATGAAAAGTGAAAGTGTTAAAATATTTACTGTTGTTGCTAATACAGAAACTGAAATTAAATACAGACGCACAGCGCTTATAATGCTAACGAAATATTATTACAGTATTAATGATTATCCCAAAGTAGCGGGTTATTTAAAAGACTGGAAAAAATTAGAGCCTGAAAACGAAAACGTTTATTTTGAACTTGGAAAAATTTTCTATCTCTTAAAAAAATACAGAGTATCATATAACTTTTTTCGGGAAAGTTATGAAAGAAAGCCTTCCCGTGATATTAATTTACTCTACCTTGCTATGACTGAAGTTGCCCTAAAAAAATATACAGGCGCATTATTTCATATCAGAAAATTTCTAAAAAAAGGAAATAAAAATTTCCGAGCTTACAGAATCGCCGGAGATTGTTATTTCGGGTTGACTGAATTCAGAAGAGCTTTGAAAAATTATAAACTTTACTTTAAACACGTTTCTAATGATAATATTGAGCATGAAGTTTATTTCCGCGTTGCTAATATCCACGATGCTCTGGGTAATTATAAACAGGCAATTAATTATCTAAACAAATTGTTGAAAATCCCTAATATTTCTGAAAAAGACGTGTTCTATAACCTTGCCGTTGTATATGACCATAAAGGCGATTATGAAAATTCTCTGCATTATTTATTTAAAACGCTTAAAATTACAAATGAAAAAGAAAAAATCAGGTCTTATATAGGTGATATATACCTAAAAATGAAAAGATTTAGACAGGCAATAGACTTTTACAAACGGGTATTAAAAATGACGCCGGAAAGCCAAATTGCTGCATATAAATTAGGCAACGCTTATCTTAACTCAGGAGATTTTAACGCTGCCAAATCCTATTTTCAAAAAATTATTTTAAATAAAGAAAAAACCGGACAAAAAAAAGAGGTTACATCTCTTGCTTACATGCGGATGGGTGATATTGAACAGGTTGAACAAAATCTTCTTAAAGCAATCTCCTTATATGAAAAGAGCGTTAAAAACGACGTTAATAATACCGGTGCCATGATAAGCCTTGCTAAAATGTATGTTTATACCCTGCATTATAAAAAGGCTGAAAAAACGCTTAAAACCTTATTAAATCACGTTACAATGTCAAAAGACAGATCAGACGTGTATTTCTTACTCGGAAGCCTTAGAAATAAGCAGGGATATAAAGACCGCGCTATTTCTTATCTAAAACGAGCAGTAAAGCTAAACCCTTTAAATGAAGACGCGCGAACATTGTTGAGTAATCTGGACTAAAGGATTAACAAAAAATTTTCATAATTTGTATTTACTTTTTTAATAAATAGCTTAAAATTAAATTTATCTATACCAATAAGTGTTTATACACACAACTTAATTTTAAGCGGGAAGTAAAATGAAAAAGAAAATCAAGAAACAATCTGTTAAAACAGGATTGCCCCCCGGAACTCTTGTCTATATCGGAGATGAAAGAAAGGATAAAATCAGTATAACAGAGTTTATTTACAACGAACAAAACTATTCCGAAAATAAAATCAAGGATATTTCCAAATATAGAGTTGATACTTTAAGCGAAGCTTCTAATGTATGGGTAAACGTTAACGGGGTTTACGATGTTGATATTATTTCTAAGGTTGGGCAAAAATTCAACTTGCACTCATTAATTCTTGAAGACGTTGTAAATACCAACCAACGCCCGAAAACCGAAGTTTTTACAAATTCAATATTCACAACCATTAAAATGTTTTACACGAACCATACAACGGGTAAAATTACATGGGAACATTTAAGCATTATACTCGGCAAAAACAACGTGGTTACTTTTCAGGAAAAACCCGGGGATGTTTTCGATGTAATCAGGGAACGTATCAGGTCTAAAGCAGGCAAAGTACGGTCAATGAAAGCTGACTATCTATATTTCGCGTTGTTCGACGCGGTTATTGATAATTATTTCGTTGTACTTGAAAAAATGGGTGAAAAAATAGAAAGCATTGAGCAGGAAATTATTTCAAACAGCAAAAATCACATGGCTAAAAACATATATGATATAAAAAAAGAACTCAACTTTCTAAAAAAATCGTGCTGGCCTGTGAGGGAATCTCTAAACTTATTATTGCGTGAAGAAAACGCGTTGATTTCAAAAGAAATAAACATGTATCTTAGGGATTTATACGATCATATTATTCAGGTGATTGATATTATTGAAACATACCGGGACAATCTATCCGGGCTTATGGATATATATC
>CALGPD010000499.1 GCA_937960625.1 uncultured Spirochaetia bacterium
GTATTAGCGCAAAGCTTACTAAAAATTTGAATTTATTTAATATAACCGTACAGGGCTCTGAATATACTTATTTTGGTGAGGATAAGTTTGTCACTGCATCCGGTATTTATATTGATTTCTCCAGTGATATAAACATAATAGGGTGTACTATAACAGAAATAAGCGTAACAGCACCGGCATACGCCGGCATCCAGTTGTTTTTATCAAACAGTGCTAGCGTATCAAATTGTACTGCCAGCCATTTGGTAAACAAAGACGGTACAGTAACCGGGTTCAGTTATATTGGAGGTTGTCAAAATATAACAACAATCAATTGTCACGCATCCGTTTTACAGTCACATTATCAAGGAAATCCTTTAGGAACCACTAATACATTTGGCCATACAGTTTTAGGTTTTTTACCAACCGAGTGTTCAAACCTGCTTTATGAAAATTGTACCTCAACAAATCTCATTGGATGCTGCGATGATTGCCATGGTATGTCAATTTTTTTATCAACCGAAGTTACTGTCGTTGGATTTAAAGCAACGGAAATTGTGGATGGAGACTCTCACGCTAATACCGGGGCAAAAGCCACCGGACTCGAAGTTTATGGAGACAATATTTATATAAAATCCAGCATGGTTGAAAATATTAAAGCAATTGTTCCTCAGGATAAACAAAGTTGTGGTTTCAGCGCAGCGGGAAATAATATTACGTTTGAGGAATGTATTGCTAAAAATGTATTGGTTTTAGATGAAAACAGAAACCCAACAAATGATTATTCAAAATACGGATACGGTATGGGGTTCGGATGGGCTCCCGATCCCCGAGAAAAATTTATGAAAATAAATGCTCAAAACACTAAATACATAAAATGTTCTTCAATATCGTGTCAGGTCGGGTTTGATACCTGGAATCATATCAATGGAAACTGGGAAAACTGGCAAACTGAAAATTGTGATATTAAAGTATTGGAACAGTACGGTCAGACCAGAGAGTTTAAAATGGATAAATGCTCGGAACTGCCTCCTAATATGAAAAGCCCCATAACAATTCACAATTATGCGTCAAATAATTCTTTTACGCCCCCGGTTTAAAAGTTAAAAAATAGCAAAACTATTGTATTAAAAATTAATTTTAAATAGAAAGCGGACACTTTGGGTGAGCCGCTTTTATTCTATTCTTTAAAAATTCATAAAATTTAAATAACTAAGTCCCTTGACAACGAAAAAAATTAAGTGTAAAACTATTCGAATACCGAGGAGAAATAAAAATATTATGAGAGAGTTTAAATTCAAGAAAATAGATGCATTTGCAACGGAAAAATCACTTGGAAACCCGGCAGGATATATTTTATTAGAGAGTTTGAAAGATATGACGGAAAAAGAAATGCTCCAAATAGCAAAGGAATTAAAAGGGTATGTAAATGAGGTTGGATTTGTTGCTCAGGTTAATGAAAATGAATTTGATTTACGGTATTATTCATCAGAGAGAGAGGTTGATTTTTGCGGGCATGCCACAATTGCAATAATGTATGATATTCTTAAAACGGATAAAAATATAACTGGCGCTAATAGATTGGTAATAAATACTAATAAAGGAAAATTGACAGTTGAAAACAGAATAAAATCCGAAAATTCAGTTTTTATCATGTCCCCCAAACCAATGATTAAGGCAGAGGTTCCTGATATTAAAGAATTAGCTCAAAAACTAAAAATAAAAAAAACTGATATTGATATGAATTTTCCGGTTTCAATAATTGATGCAGGGTTGGCAACATTGATTGTTCCAATAAAGGATTTAGATTCTATTCTAAGCATAAAACCCGAACTTGATGAATTAAAAGAATTTTGTTTCAATTGCGGTATAGATATAATTGAAGTATTTACTACCGATGTAAGTAAAAAGCAAAATGATTTCAGGACGAGAGTTTTTGCACCAACCTTCGGATATATGGAAGATCCTGCTACCGGTTCAGGGAATTCAGCATTCGGATATTATCTGATTAAAAATAATTTATGGCAAGGTGATACGATAATAATTGAACAAAACGGATTGATAAATAATTATAATATTGTCAAACTTCAAAAACAGTTGGATGAAAACAATAGTTTAAGAGTGTGTTTTGGAGGTGGAGCAATAACGAGAATTGATGGAAAATATATTCTATATGGTTAAATATACGAATGTTTATTTAAGATAAAAAACTATTTCAAACGAAAAGTAAAAATCAACTTATTAAATACCGGCCGGCATTTATTGTCCGTATTTTTTATTCTCCGGTGTTATTAAGCAAAGTGAAGTATATCAAAAGATATAAAATTGTTTTATCTTAAAAATTTACGTTGTTAAGATTATTAACTAAGTATTATAAGGACTGAAAATTATGAAAGTAAAGTATTCAATTTTTATCATAGCATTTATTATGGTTCTAACAGGATGCGGGCCTAAAACAGCTAAAGAAAATACTGGAAAAAATAAACTGCCCCAAGGGGTAATAACGGTAAAAGAGTTGATAAATAACAAAGTTTATGACAAGGAAGTTAAAGTCTATGGCTGTGTAAAAGACCTTGGAAAATTAAACTCAAAAACTTTTAAGTTAGTTTATCAGGGAAAAGAAATAACGGTTTGGTACAGCATGATGGTCAATGATGATAAAACGCGGGAGCCTGGAGTAAACGTTGATAATTTTTCTACAAACGACATGGTAATAGTAAAGGGTAAATTAAAACAAAAAGGAAAATATGTATTAAAAGATGCTTTTTGGGCAAAATCCATTATTAAGCAAAAGTAATTAATTAAAACTGCGATTCTTATACGTTGAACACATTTATAATCGTTTCACTTAAATCAAGCATTAAGATACAATAAACAGTTTTTTTGCGTTGTAAAATTAATAATGTTATTTTTTTATAGAAAGTAATAATATAATTTTAATTATGAAAACGTTGTATTTAATCTTAAAGTTCTCCATAGGCGGCGGGTTAATTTTAGGCATTACCCTGCTCACTAAATATATTAATCCGAAGTTTGGCGGGATTCTCAGCGTTGCTCCCATAATAACAACGTTATCAATAATATTCGTTAAATATGAAACAGACTTACAAACAACGAGACGGTTAATTTTATCAGCAATTTATTATATAATTCCAACGTTACTATTTTTAATAGCAATGTATTTTTTATTGAACAAACTAAACTTGATTTATAGTTTAATATTGGCATACTTTGTTTGGGTAATTGCCTTAATTTCGCTTCAACGGATAATTAATTAAAACGGGCTATTGTTGTGTTTTATAATAAATCTTTTGTTTAATATAAATTCATTGCTGTGAATGCTATTACATGATAAATTGTCAATGAAAAAGTTGTATCAAAAATATATTTATAGGTGAATTATGGAAGAATTAAGTAAAATTGAAAAGGCAACCATTGCGCTGCTTTTTAACAATTCATGGGAAGAATAAATGTACTAAGAACATGGAAAAATCGTTCTTTTAAAATAATGGATACTCTATTCGAAAAGAGCCTTATTTTTAATCCGAAGAATAAAAACAAAAGTGTGGGCATTACCGATCAGAGCGCGGAACTTGCAAAACAGTATTTTGATGAGTTGTTTAAAGATTAAGGAATTCCGAAAAATCATCAAAACGTATTTAAATATTTGTTAACCGCTATCTATTTTCAATATCTAGAATCAATTGACATACAATTAAAAAGTTGGTAAACCTTTTTTTATTTTTACAGAAAATTAAGGACAGAACCTAAATAGGGGAGAAAAAAAATGAATTTCATTGAACATAAGTTGGAAAACAATAGGGCTGTACAAGTTTTGCATGATTCAATATTAATCAATTCGGAACAGGATGCTCTTGATTTAATGGCAAATATTGATTACGAATATAACTCCCGGAAAATAATTATTTCGAAAACCAATGTTAGTGAAAATTTTTTTGATTTAAAAACCGGGATGGCGGGTGCAATACTACAAAAATTTGCTAACTACAAAGTTCAGCTGGCAATTCTTGGCGACTTTTCCGGTTATACAAGCAAAAGCCTTCGAGATTTTATTT
The DNA here is from genome assembly GCA_937960625.1 of uncultured Spirochaetia bacterium. Classification (GTDB taxonomy): domain Bacteria; phylum Spirochaetota; class CALGPD01; order CALGPD01; family CALGPD01; genus CALGPD01. The sequence goes on from CALGPD010000499.1 coordinate 4,056, forward strand.
ACGAAAGTAATAAAAACGAACTTATATTATTTTTACCTGATTTATCAGCAGCGTTAAAGGAGATGGCATAGCAATTTTTATCTAATAAATGTCTTAGGAAATTTTATGGAGAATATTAAAACGGAAATTCTAAAAAACGTTTGCTACACCGAGCTTGTATACGGGAGAATCAATAAAAAACTGAATATCAATTTTACAATAGAAGAAATTGAAGATTTTATCTATAAAATTTTAAAAAATACTCCGGAAAAGTTATATACAAAAACCGGAAAAAATTACTACGTTGTAAATAATGAATGTAAAGTAAGAATCACAGTAAACTCAAATACTTTTAGGGTGATAACGGTAGATAGGGTATGAATTTCTTACAGATTAATATAAAAGGAATTAAGCATGAAAGAGCCGGATAAATGTGAAAATATGGATGATATTAGATTTGCTATTAATTTGATTGATAAAGAAATTGTGAGAAAAATTGCATTGCGTGCAAAATATAAGAAAACAGAAAATCAGGTCAAAGATGAAAAAAGAGTAAAAGCTGTTATTGAATCAAAAAAATCGATGGCTAAAAAATTCGGTGCTTCACCTGATTTAATATCAAATATTTATGATATGATGATAAATTATTTTATTAATGAAGAAATGAAAGAATGGAAAAATCGATAGCGGTTTAAAAAATATCAATTCTACAGCGCCGCATATGATTATAAGAATTATTAAATTGTGATATTAATCTATTATTTTAGAATCCGGGTATTTTAGTTACTTATTACCTTTATTTTTGTAGAATAAAAGTTTTTGTATTATTGAAAATATAATCTGTAAATTTTAAGATAGAAAAAGGCAAATTTATCAATATAAAAGAATTTTTTTCAGCAAGGTGTTTAATACCGTTGTAATTATAATAAAAAAGATGCTCTTCCGGATTTATTTTTTTCCATTTATTTCTATATATTTTATAGCCAATTGAATCTGTATATGGGATATGTATTATTAAATATCCATGTTTTTTAAGTATATTATGGCACAATTTTAAAAAATTATTTGGATTCTTCAAATGTTCAAATAAATCCCAACCAAAAATAAAATCGTACTTTGAATGAATTAAGTTACTTTTCTCAAGATTTCCGGGAAAGATCTCAATATTAAATTTTTCTTTTCCCCTTGTTGCCGCATATTCACTTAATTCAACTCCATATACTTCAGCATTTAGGTCTTTTAAGCATTTTAGAAAATGCCCCATGGCACAGCCAATTTCTAAAATTTTTGCGTTTTCAAATGATGCTTTTATTCCTTTCCTGATTTGAGAGATTCTTTTTTTGGAAATATTTATTCTATATTTATCTTTGGATTCATAATTCCGGCTCGTAAAATAAGATTCACTGTATAAATTACTCAAAACAGAATCATCCGGTTGTGGATTTACAAAAAATACTCCACAATTTTTGCAGATATCAATGGTATAGGTTTTATTGTTATGTTCTTTTTTAAAATAGTCAGACAAATCATCTGATTCACATATAGGGCATTTAATTATTTTCATTTTTATCTATCCAATTAGATATTTTAATATAAAAAATAACCAAATATAAGATGCCTATCAATCAACTCCGGACGCATAAACATTTTTTCCGCAAAAAATATAATAGCCTAAATCCGCTCACCAATCCTTTCAACGCAAAAATAAAATCATACCCTACTTTATTAATGAATACCTGCTTTAATTTTAACAAAAAGCCAAAAATCATACATAAATATTTTCCAGCTTGACCGCTATTCACGTTAAAGTTATATATACATTAACATTATAACTTTATGAGAGGTTAACATGAATTTAGCAGATAGAGCTACGGGTATTACTCCAAGTGCAACATTAGCCATAACGAGTAAAGCTAAACAAATGAAAAAAGACGGGGTAGATGTAATTTCTTTCGGTGCAGGTGAGCCGGATTTTGACACCCCTGAGTTTATAAAAGATGCTTGTAAAAAAAGCCTTGACGCGGGATTTACAAAATACTGCCCTTCTGACGGAATAATTGAATTAAAAGACGCAATTATAAATAAACTTAAACGCGATATCGGAATCGGATATGACAGAACACAGATTTGCGCGGCAGCGGGAGCGAAACACGCTTTGAATTTAATTATGCAGGTTGCTGTAAATCCGGGAGATGAGGTTATTGTTCCTGCTCCATATTGGGTAAGTTACGTTGAGATGGTTAAAATGGCAGGGGGGAAACCCGTTGTTATTGAAACAACGGAAGAAACAGGGTTTAAGGTTAATGCTGAAATGGTTAAAAACGCGTTAACGAAAAAAACCAAAGCAATAATTTTAAACAGCCCTTCAAACCCTACAGGAGCTGTTTATACCAGAGAAGAGCTTCAGGCACTGGTAAACGTTTTGGAAAGCCAGGATTTAATAATTATTTCCGATGAAATATATGATAGACTTATCTACGATGGAGAAATTCATATAAGTATTGTCCAATTATCTGAAAAAATCGCAGAGAAAACCATTATTGTTAACGGCCTGTCAAAAACGTATTCAATGACAGGTTGGAGAATTGGTTATGCGGCGGGGCCGACTGAAATCATAGGATTAATGAAAAAATGGGCTTCTCATTCCAATTCAACAGTAACGTCTTTTGTGCAGCAGGCGTCTGTTGAAGCGCTTGAAGGTAACCAGAGCTTTTTAACAGAATGGGTAGACACTTTTCAAAAAAGAAGAGATGCTTTAGTTAAAGGTTTAAATGATATACCGGGATTATCGTGTTTAACACCAAAAGGCGCGTTTTACGTTTTTCCATCTATTAAAGAACTGATTGGAAAAGAATTAGGCGGAAAAACAATTAACGGAGCGCTTGATTTGGCAGCGTATTTACTCGATGAATATAAAGTTGCAATTGTTCCAGGTGAGGCTTTCGGTGCTCCGGAGAATTTTAGAATGTCGTTTGCAACGTCAATGGAAAATATTGAAAAAGGCCTTGAACGAATTAAAAAAGCTTTATCATAAACGTAAAAACTAAAATTATAATAAATATAAAACCGGAAAGATAAAATGGCTTTCCGGTTTTTTTATCTAATAAATTGATAAATATTTTATATTTGTGTAAAAATAAACATTTTAAAAAATTATTGTTCATATCTAAGCAAAAAGTGTATTTTTTATTAGGGTTATTAATTTAATACCTCGATATTTAGTTTAAAATATTAAGACGGTGTAAATATGTTTAATTTAAATAAAAAGCAAATCGAGAAATTAAATCATGAAATTGAAACGTATAAGCAAAACGAAAAAGATTATAACGAAAAGCTTCTTTCACGGGAAAATGAAATTCAAGAGTTAAAAAACGAACTTGAAAGAATAAAAATTGAAAAAAATCAACTTGAGCTTAAATTTTCAAACCTTAAGCAAGAATCCCAACTGGAAGAAGAACAATATACATCTGAAAACTTAAACCCGGTATATATCCTGGCTAAATACTGGGACAGAATAACTGAAAGTCTGCTTTTTGACCAATATGCAATTGGAATAACTGATGCAAAAATTATGGAATTTATTTACTACCGTAAGAGCAAATATTTAGACCTTTCGGCTGGAAAAACTCTTACAGGTTTACCCGTAAATGAGGGTACTCTTAATTATGAAATTATAAAAAGTAAAAAGAAAAAAATCATGAGATTCACAAGAGAGGAATCAAAATACGGAGTGCCATATTATGCATGCGGGGTGCCGATTTTTAATGACAACGGTGAAATTCTGGGAAGTTTCGGTGCTGCTTTTTCCACCGAACAATATGATTTAATTCAGGAAAACTTAGAATCTCTAAACATTCATTTTTCAAAATTTTCCGATGACCTGGATGTTTTCTCAAACAATAAAGAATTAATTTTTTCAGATTTAAAAGTGGTTAATGAAAAAGTTGATAGCTTTTTCAACCAATTTAAAAAAATAGAGAATCTTATAAAAAATATTGTCGACGTGGCTGAAAAAACCCATGTAATTGGGATAAACGCGTCAATTGAAGCATCAAGGGCATCTACTTACGGCAAAGGATTTTCCGTAGTAGCAGCAGAAATTCAAAAACTGGCAAACAGTGTTTCAAATGCAGCAACAGAGATTAACAACTCTATGAATGTATTAAATTCTGATTTTGAATATATTAAGGATAAAATACACCTTGTAAAAACAGATATTAAAAATCTAAGTTTTAACGAACAAAAACAACTATTTCTTAAAGACATAAATAAAATAACCGGGGATATCAATAGCGTTTTAATTGATACTAGAGAAATTATTGCTTAAATAAAAAAACCGGAAAAAGCAAAACGCCTTTTCCGGATAAATATCATTAACATACATTTAAGATATATGAGCGTAAACCTTTTTGTATTCTTCATATAATACAGTTTCTTCCTTACGCATTCTTTCGTTAAACAACGTATAAAAATCTGCATACTCATTAGCAAAGTCTATACTTGCTAAATCATAAGAGTCTATTTTATCGAAAAACCCTAAAACTTTATTAGTGATTTGTTTCATTTCCACAGCAGACTTATCAAGAGTCATTTTTAAATCTTGATTACGTTTCGCTGCTTCATTTAATACAGGATAGAGTTTTACATCTTCAAGAGACAAGTGTCTTAAAAACGTAGTTTTCGCTTCAAGTAGCAAATCTTTTTTTTGTCCGGAAGACAAGCCTGTATCTTTTAATTTTTCAAGAATACCGACTATTTCTTCATGTTGCTGAATTAATGATTTGATTAAATCTTCCATAATTTTTCTCCTTTAATTAACACTGGTTGCCTCACTAAAATCAACTATTCCTTCTTTTATTATATCCCCTTTTAATCCCACAACTGTATATTTAATGTGAATTTTTCTTTTCGCATTTTCCACAGCCTGTTTTGCAATGTGCAATAAACCTGAACAACACGGTACCTGCATAATTAAAATGCTTAGTGACTTAATTTCAGCAGTATCAATTAATGCAGTAATTTTATCCCGGTATTCGTCCAGGCCGTTATCAAGTTTTGGACAACAGATAACGAGTTTTTTTCCTTTAAGATATTTTGAATGAAAATTTCCTAAAGCATAAGCAGTACAGTCCGCTGCTATCAAAATATCTGCATTATTAAAATATCCTGCATTGGGTGAAATTAAGTGCATTTGAACAGGCCATTGACTAAGTTCTGATTGTTGTTCCGGAAGAGTATCCTGATTTTCATGCTCATGGTTTTTAGAAAAATCTATTTGCATGCTTCCCAGGCAGCCTTTAAAAACGGATTTCTTAATTTCTCCGTTGTTGTATTTATTTAAGAAATCGTCAAAACCGTTGCTTTTTAGATACTGTTCTGCAATATTATAATATTCATTTTCACCATGGTCTTTCAAATGGTTAAGATGGGCAGTAATTACTTCTTCGCCCTGCTTAACAATATTTTTAATAACGCTTTTTTCATCATACTCCTTAGCTTCTCTTTCAACAATAGTGATTGCATTAACAGGACAATCTCCTATACAAGCACCTAAACCGTCACAATAGTTTTCACTAACAAGTCTTGCCTTACCATTTATCATCTGTATTGCACCTTCAGGACAAGCATCTGCACATTTGCTACAACCGTTACATATCTGTTCATCAATTTTTATTATTTTTCTTTTCATATCAAAACCTCTTTAATTTGCTTTTAATTAAATAATAGTTTCATATGTGCATTAATGCTTTGACTTAAGTCAAACTCTGTATTTTTTTTAAAAAGAATGAAAAAAATAAATCTAATAGAAAATATCAAAATTTTCAAAAACTTGCCCAAAGAAGTTATAAAAAACTCGTTGATATATCTATTACAAAAAAATTTAATAAAAATGAAATTATTTTCATGCAAGGAGATACCGCAAAAGGTTTTTACGCTTTAATCAGCGGAGAAATTAAAATCTATAAACTATCAACAGAAGGCAAGGAACAAATCATAAAAATAATCCGTAATTCAAATATTTTTGGAGAAGTGCCAGTTTTTATTAGCAAGCCTCATCCTGTAAATGCAGCTGCGTTAAAAGATGCTAAAACGTTATTTTTTTCAGGTCAGGATTTCATTGATTTATTAAAACAAAATGCGGGTTTTAGTGTAGAAATATTAAAATTTTTATCAACTCGCTTATTAAAAATAACATCTCTGGTTGAAAGCATTTCATTAACAGATGTGCCGGCAAGAGTAGCAAACTATATAATCGGGTTGGATAATAATAGCTCATGTACAGAAAAATGTTTTTTAAACGTTAGCAGAAGTCAATTAACCGGGATAATTGGAACTGTGCCCGAAACGTTATGAAGAACGATTAGAAAAATGAGAGATAACAATATTATAGATATTGACGGACGAAAAATAA
>CALGPD010000500.1 GCA_937960625.1 uncultured Spirochaetia bacterium
AATAAATACTGATATATACAATCAAGCTCCGATATCAAACCGTATTGGGTTTATACGCGCTAAATTTATAAAACAATCCGGTGTCGTGAAAATTTCATGGAAACGGGTAAATGATAACGTAAAATTTAAATACCGGATATACAGGGATACACGCGTTTTGGATTCATCATCAAGGTTAAGTACCCGGAATTTCGTTGCTGAAGTCGACGGAGTAGCGTCTTTTTATTATGACAGGCCGAATAAATCAGGCAGATATTACTATGCAGTTACAATTGTTAATTTGAAAAACAAAGAGGTTGTACAACTAGTTAAAGATCAGTCATTCACAGGCTATCCCGTTGCAGCTAATGTTATTCCTTCACCGGTTACAGGCATTCAAATAAATTATGAGTTGGGAAAGAAAAACGTAATAATTACATGGACACCTACTGACATGTCTGAAGTATCAAAATTTAGAATATACCGGTCGAAAAAGTTTATTACAAAAACCAATAAGAATTTTTTGATTGCAGAGTTAAGCAGGGATAAGAGAGAATATAAAGACGTTATCAGTATACCCGGCAGATATTTTTACTTAATAACTACAGTTAATGCTTATAAAATAGAAAATAATAAAATTTTGCCCGGCCGAAATTATACAAAAAGCCCGGTGAATATACGGTTTTTCACAGTAGCTGTCGAAACATTACAGGGGTATGGATATTATACTGAACTCGATGTAAATAAAGCGCATCCTCCAATATTTTTCCGTTTTGTCAGCCAATTGTTTAAGAGAAAGGAAACGTTTATTGCCTTTGATATTAATGATGTCAAACAATTCAAAAGAATACATAAAAAACTTATATCTTTACCTGTGCTTCCTAAGAAATTCAGGGTTGATAAAACCATTGAAAGACTTAATCCTACTCAAACGAAGAATAAAGATAAATTAAGAAAAAAAGCAATTGTTGAAGAGCAGGAAGAAATTCAGGAGTTTAATAAATATGAGCTTGCCCGTCGGGAAAAGAAATTTAAAAGAATTTTTGAGCAGGATTCTGAGTTAATCAGAAGAGAAAATCAAAGAAAGCAGGCTTACAATCAAAAACCGGAAAGTTTAAAAAAACAGGATAAGTATGAAAGAAAAGTGATGCCTATTAAAAAGAATGACCCTGAATTACGCGCATCACGGGAGAAAAGATACCCAAATCCTCGGGCAAAGGAAACCCCGGCTCAAGCAGAAAAGGTTAAAAAAAGAACTGATTTAAAGCAGGATTTTAAAAAATTACGGTATATAGTAACGGATATATATTACAAAAAACGGAAATATAAGAATGCTATGGATAATTTATATCAATTATATAAAAAGAGTAATTTTTCTTCTATAAAAAATAGAGCGATTTATTTTTACGGCAGAATATTATTTGATATTGAAAAGTATTCAAGAGCATTAAGGGCTTTTTTAATATTACGCGGAACAAAATTTTATAAAAAATATAAAAGTGAAATTGATTTTATGATTAGGAAATCAACGAAAAGGTAATCCATGAGTAAACGGAATAGATTTTTTGAAATATTTGTGCTTCTTTTACTAACATTAGGTATAGCAACAATCGGTATTTTATATATCCGCGAACGTATTAAGAAAAAAAGCTATAAAACCGTCACTAATTCAGAACAGAATGAAGCAAGTAAATATAAAAATATAAATTATAAACATAAGAGATTTAAAACGAATTCCGGCAAAGAAAATACCCGGGAAGAAAAACGTTTTAGATATTCAAATACAAATTTTAATGATAATAATCCCTTTGCAAAGTATAAGCATAAGCGGGACAGATATTTATTTAAAAAAGCAGTTTTACATTACAGGCATTTAAGATATAGGTCAGCCATAAAAACAGTAGATGATTTGGTATTAAATTATCCTAATTCAAAATACAGGGTCAGGGCAAGGTGTTATCAGGGTATGGCATTTTTAAAACTTGGACGCAGAAACTGGCGGCGTGAATATTTTAAACTTGCCAAGAACATTTTAATAAGAGCGCTTCAGGATTATCTAAGGAACAGGCATTTTTCACCGGGAGAATTTACCGAGTTCGTTATTTCCGTTGGGGAAACAATCCGCGCGGTCGGAGGGTCTAATTCCGGCATAGATTATCTTCTTAAAAAAGCTTTAACTTTAGCTCCACAGGGTCATAGAAACGATATATATGTCCAGCTCGGCTATATTTCATTATTTAAAAAACAATATTACGTTGCCATGAACTATTTTTTAAAAAGCAATTCGGAACTTTCACGCATAGGTATGGCTAGAACTTATGTTAATATGAACAGGTTTGATAAAGCATTTACAATATATGAAGAGTTTATAAAATATAACCGTGACAGTGAATATTATCCCGATGTAAAAAGAGCTTATATTAAGCAATCATTTAAATGGGGAAAATATGAATACATGAGAGGTAATTACGGTTTAACGTATAAATACCTTAAACACCTTACAACGAATTTTCCCGATATTCCGGAATATACAGAAAGCTTATATTTTATTGCTCAGGCATTTTATAAAAAGAAAGCGTATAAGTTCGCTAGAAAGTACTATGGAAAAATTGCATTATCCAGTAACAGACGCTTTGGAGATGTATCACTATACAAAATTGGATTGTCTTATTACAAAGAAAAAAAGTTTAAGAAAGCTATGCAATATTTTGAAATGTTAATTCAAAATTATCCTGTGTCAGGATATAGAAAAGATGCTGAAAGTTATAATAAAATTATTCTATCAGGTTTTACAAACAAAACGAAAAAACCGGGTGAAGTTTTCAAAAAAGACAAAATTAAAAACGAAGATGAAAATACTGATAAAAAGATTCCCCCTCCTAATAATACTATGCTGCGGGAGCCTGAATGAAATCCCGTGTTCTTACATGGATAGAATATATTCCAATCAAATTTATTTTATGGATGCTTAATTTATTTCCTTACAAAAGGGCAGTAAAAGCCGGCGCCGGATTAGGTAAACTTGTTTATCACATTCCGGCATTGAAACGCGTTGTAATTGACGGATTAAATATTGCATTCCCTGAAAAGAGCAAAAAAGAAATAAAACACCTTGCTAAGAAAGTTTTTATTAATTTCGGTAAAACGTGTTTTGAGATAATGAAAATGCTGAAATTAGATGCGGTAGATGTTTTAAAGTTAATCGAATATCACGGTAAAGAAGAGTTTATTCAGGATTTTTCACAAGGTAAGGGTATGGTTATTATTTGCGGGCATATTTCAAATTGGGAGCTTATGGCAGCCGGGTGGACAAATGCAGGTATAAATTCCGATGTAATTGTAAGGCCGCTTGATAACGTATTACTTGATAAACATATAGAAGGCATGAGGAAGAAATTCGGAATGAAAGTTATTCCCCGCAATGATTCAGTTAGGCTTGGAATAAAAACAATTAAACAGGGCAGAGCTTTAGGTTTTCTCATGGACCAGAATACTGTTAAAAATCCGGTTTTTGTTCCATTTTTTGGCAAACTCGCTAGCGCGGTAAAAGGGCCGGCAATTTTCGCTTATAAATTTAAGTGCCCTGTGGGCTTGGTTTACAGCGTACGTAAGAGTGATGATAAACACAGCTTGTTTTATAAGAAGATAGATATTAATTATGAAATAACTAACCGTGATGAATTTATTAAATATCATACTGCTATTTTCACTCAGGAACTTGAACAGGTAATCCGTGATAATCCTGAGCAATGGTTATGGCTTCATCCAAGATGGAAAACCCGTCCTCCTTCAGAAAAAAGTTAATTTTATTTAATGTATACAAATAACAAATAATATTGAGATAAATACTATAATTCGTTAAAATAATTAAATTTTTAGCACTTGCTTCACGATAATATAAAAAAGTCTATTATTTAAGATGAGCGTATTTATGAGAATAGTAAAAAAGTATTTATTAGTAAAAGCGATCCTGATGATTTTTTTGTTGAACATTGTAATTATTTCGGGAATGACAATATATTTTACTGACAGTCAGCAATCAAACCTTACTAAAACGTTGACAAACAAGGCCAAAGTATTATCAATGAACGGCGCCAGCATGATCGGTAAAATATTTGAACTCGCGATTAATGCTCATATATTAAAATCGAAAGATGTATTTAACCGGAAATATATCAAGATTAACGACCCAAGGTTTATTGAACCGCGTTATCATACAAAGTATGATTTTTTTACTGATTCGGCTTTTCTTAGGATTCAAGACTCATTTTTACAGGATAAGGAAGTTGTATATGCTGTTGCCGCGGATCAGGGAGGGTATGTACCTACGCATAATTCAAGATTTCAAAAATCACTTCTACCTGTTAATCACGCGGACAGGAGTACTAACGTAATTAGAAACCGCTCGAAAAGAATATTTACAGATAAAATTATGAAAAACTGCCTTGCTAATAGTAAATCAGGTTTTATTCAGAAATATAAAATGATAAATACTAATAAAGAGTATCTGGATATATCTACTCCGGTTTACGTATTCGGCAAAAGATGGGGAGTTTTCAGGGTTGGAATATCCTTAACCAAAATTAATAGTCAATTAGCATCTGTACGCGTAACTTTTATTGTGGGCGGATTAGTAATGTTATTTTCATTTGTAGTTTTAACCGTTTTAATTTTAAATCAAATGATTTTATCCAAAATAAGAAAAGTTAACGTTAAGATAGATAAGATAGCAAATGGCGATTTCACAATAAGAACAAATGTTAAAGGCATTGATGAAATCGGCACAATGCTCTCCAATATGAATAACATGACTGAAAATCTCGATATGACAATATCAGAAGTATTAGAAGGAACTTCGATTGTATATAAAGCTGCTGAAGAAATTAATGATGGAAATGATAACCTTGCAGCACGTACTCAAAATCAGGCGGCCGCGCTGGAACAGACTGCTTCTGCAATGGAAGAAATGACTGCGACGGTTAAGCACAATGCTGACAATGCGGAAAAAGCAAGCAATCTTGCTTTAAAAGCACGGGAAAACGCGTTGCATGGAGGAGATGTTTTAGATCAGTCGGTTAATGCTATGCGTGAAATTAATTCTTCATCCAAGAAAATAGCAGAAATTATAAATGTAATTGATGAAATCGCATTTCAAACGAATTTACTTGCTTTAAATGCAGCAGTAGAAGCCGCGAGAGCTGGTGAAAAGGGCAGGGGATTTGCTGTTGTTGCTGTTGAGGTAAGGAATTTAGCAGGCCGGAGTTCTCAGGCTGCCAAAGAAATATATAATTTAATTCAGGATTCAAATCAAAGAGTTGAAGAAGGCACTCAGCTTGTTGAAAAGTCCGGAGAAGTATTTACCGGTTTAGTTGAAAACATCAAATCTTTGGCTGATTTTATAAGTGAAGTTGCTTCTGCGTCAAAACAACAATACGTTGGCATTGAAGAAGTTAACAGGGCTATAACACAGATGGATGAAATGACTCAGAAAAACGCGGCTTTGGTTGAAGAAATTTCTACTTCTAGCCAGGAAATGAAATCCAGGATTTCGGAATTAAAAGACAAAGTTAATTATTTCAATGTTAGCGGTTCGCCGTTTGATGAAAATGAACAGGATAAAGAAAATATTTCTGTAGCCGGAAAGTATGATTATAAAAAAGAAAAGTCAATCGAAATTAATCCGCATAGTGAGCATATAAAGATACAATTGGACGGAGATGGAATTGACGATAATAAACCGAGTTCAGGCGCGGTTTTTTCCAGTGATAACAAAAAACAGATATATGTTAATAAAGAAAAAGAAAATGAAAAGCAGAAAGGTTATAAAAATCAGGATAATAAAGGATATAATGAGGATGAGTTTGAAGAATTTTAATAATAGCACTAAAAAGATATTACGAATTACTTTTTTATTAATATTTATTTTGTATTACAACAACGTATATTGCCAAAATTCTTTAAAAGAATTTTTAAAAGGTATAACTTCCAATCAAACAAAAAAACAGGTTGAACAAGCTGCTGAAATTTGCCGTAAATTCGCGGGCTATGTTTCAAACCTTTTTGAAGATGTAATTAAGAGTGGAAAATTAAAAAAGTACCAAGTATTTGACCGATTTTATATTCCCGTTTCAATATCTAAATATAAGGAAATTCTTGGAAGTAAATTTTCCAGAAAGTATTATAGTTTTCCTTCTCAATTTACAACATCATATACAAATTTTTTAGAGGAAAAATTATTATCATATCAGAAGAAATTAGTAGCTCAATACGGTTTTGTATATTTAGTTATTTCCGATTACAACGGGTATGTACCCACACATAATAAAAATGAGCCGTTAACCGGCGACTTGCGCAAGGATTTAAAAAATCACAGAAGCAGAAGAATTTATTCTGATGTCGTAGGTTTAAGGGCATCAAGAAATACAAAAATAAAAGTTCTTTTACAATATTATTCCAGAGATACTTCTGAAAAGATTATTGATATATCTTCCCCAATTTATATTTTAGGAAAACATTGGGGATGCGTTAGAATTGGATTCAAAATAAATTAATTGTTTGTAATTTTAAAGGGCAAAATATGTTTTTTTTAATAACTAAAATAAAGTTGGAAAATTATGGAAAAGAAAAGCTTTAAAAGCAGTATAAAAATTAAATTGATTATTGGTTTATTAATTATTTTAGTTTTATCAATAGGTACAACTGCTTTAGTCATGATTAAAAGTTTTAGAGATAAATCTTATCACGATATAAATCAAAATTTAAAAAATTACATTGACATTGCTTATGAAACTGTAGAGTCTAATTATAAAAATGCAACGAACAATGATTTTTTAATAAAGAAATATGGATCAAGATTAAAAAATATTATTGATATAGTTAATTCAGTTATAGTATTTTATATTAAAAGTGCTGAACAAAGAAGGATGCCTTTATATGAAGCACAAAGGCGGGCTATTGAGCATATCAGAAATATCAGGTTTGGCAAAAATAAAACTGGATATATATGGATAAATGATACCACAGGCCCTATTCCAAGAATGGTAATGCATCCAATTGTTCCTAAATTAAACGGTACAATATTAAAATCTCCAAAGTTTAATTGCGCTTTAGGCAAAAAGAAAAATCTTTTTTCAGCTGCTCTTGAAGTATGCAGGGCAAACGGAGAAGGTTTTATTGATTATATATGGCCCAAGCCAAAAAAAGGGGGGGGGGTTATTCCCGATGTTCCGAAACTTTCCTACGTTAGATTGATAAAAAAATGGAATTGGATTATCGGAACAGGGATTTATATCAATGATGCAATAGAACAGGCTAAAAAGGATTCTTTGGAAATTCTAAAGAAGATGAGGTATGATAAAAATAAAACGGGATATTTTTGGGTGAATGATACAACGCACCCTATTCCAAGAATGGTAATGCATCCGACCGTGCCTGATTTAAACGGAAAAATTTTAAGTGATAAAAAATTCAATAAAGCTTACGGTAAAGGAATTAATTTATTTTCCGCGTTTTTAAAAGTTTGTCTTGATAAAGGCAGCGGATACGTTCCTTACAGCTGGCCGAAGCCCAAAAAAGGCGGCGGGCTTATATCTGATGTGCCTAAATTATCTTATGGTAGAATATTTAAACCCTGGGGTTGGATTATCGGTACAGGGGTCTATATCGATGATATTAATGAACATATTAGTGCTTTAATTAAACGTATAATTATTGTAAGTTTAATCGTTGCTCTTCTCGCGGTAATTATTGTTTACGTTTTTGCAAACAGCATGCTTTTGCGCAAACTAAAGAAAATTAATTTGAAAATTGAAAAGATCGCAAATGGTGATTTAACAGTCCGCACAAAAGTCAGAGGTGATGATGAAATCGGAGTTACCCTAAAAAATATGAACTTAATGAGCGAAAAGCTGGAAAAAATCATCCGTGATGTTTATAACGGCACTTCAGTTGTTGTAAGGGCTTCAGAAGAAATTAAATATGGAAATGATGATTTAGCATCCCGAACAGAAGCACAAGCTTCCGCTCTTGAAGAAACAGCAGCAGCTATGGAAGAAATGACCGCCACGGTTAAAAATAATGCCGATAACGCGCAAGAAGCTAAAGACCTTTCGGTTAAGGTGCGTGAAAATGCGATACACGGTGGTGATGTCTTAAACGAGTCTGTACAAGCTATGCACGATATACAGGTATCATCAGGAAAAATTACTGAGATAATAACAGTAATAGAAGAAATAGCTTTTCAGACTAATTTACTTGCTTTAAACGCGGCAGTGGAAGCTGCCCGTGCAGGGGAAAAAGGCAGAGGCTTTGCGGTTGTCGCAGTTGAAGTTAGAAATCTTGCGGGCAGGAGTTCTCAGGCAGCTAAAGAAATTTATAATCTTATTCAGGATTCAAATGATAGAATACAGGGTGGTTCCGAACTTGTAGAAAAATCCGGAGATGTATTTTCCAATATAGTGGAAGATATTAAAGTTCTTGCTGATTTTATTAGTGAAGTTGCTTCAGCTTCCAGAGAACAATATCAGGGTATTGATCAGGTTAATAGGGCAATTGTGCAAATGGAAGAGATGACACAAAAGAATGCAGCTTTGGTTGAGGAAGTCAGCGCTTCGAGCAGAGAAATGAATGACCGTATTCAAAATTTAAACAATCAAATAAAATATTTTAACGTTTTTGATTTGGATTTAAATACGAATATCAGCTTATCAAGTGAGAAGATAAAGGATAATATTCAAGAAAAAAATAGTTCAAGTCAAAATAACGATAAAGTAATAAATGTTAAAAAGAATAGAGATATAAATAATTCAGATTCAGATTCAGATTTTGTAGGATATAAAAACTTTAGCAATGATGAATTTGAAGAATTTTAAAAATTTTTATAAACAAACAGGAATACAATGGAAATAAAAATTGGAAAAAATAATCATGTTAAAGTTTCCGGAGAATTAAATATTTATATAGTTACTGAATTTAAAAAAATACTCTCTGATTTCTTGTCTAAAAATCCTAAATCCTTTATTATTGACCTTTCCGATGTAAAAGATATCGATACTTCATGTATTCAGGTACTTTTATCATTAAAAATACTTGCAAAAAAACGTAATATGGGATATAAATTAGTTAATCCAAGTAATATTGTGATTGAAGCATTTAATTTAACAGGAATAATGAAAAACTAATAAACTATGATAAGTAAATATAGTCATCAATTTAACAGGCCGATTACAATTATTTATCCGGGAGAGTATTTTGTCTCCACTGAAAGCGCTGTTATCGGTACATTGTTAGGAACATGTGTTTCAGCGTGTTTATTTGATGAAATCAACAATGTATATGGCATGAACCATTTTTTATTGCCGTATAATTCAAAGCATGAAAAAAATAACTTTCTAGACCAAAATGCTTTGTTTGGTATAAGTTCTATGGAATTTTTAATTAATGCAATGTTGAAAAAAGGAGCTTCAAAACCGAAAATTCGCGCAAAGGTTTTTGGAGCCGGTTCTATATTAAATGATTCGGAATTAAGTAAGGTAGTAGTTAATAATAATATTACATTTGTTAAAGAGTATTTACAGGCAGAAAATATTCCGATAATTAGTGAAGATTTGGGCGGACAACATGGAAGAAAGATTTTTTTCTTTACTGAGAAAAGCGGCAAAGTATTATTAAAAAGAATTCTGAATGAAAAAATTGAATTTAAAATTAATGTTGAAGAAAAACATTACAAAGCAGAAGTTATTAAACATGAAAAAGAAAAAAATAATGAAAAGGTTTTTAGAACTAATATTATTTTTGGTGATGACCTTTGATAGTTGGAGAGAAAATGAGTAATAAGATTAAAGTATTGATTGTAGATGATTCAGCATTAATTAGAGAACTGCTAACAAACATTTTAAATTCAGAGCCGGATATTGAAGTTGTAGGAAAAGCATCAGATGCATATTTTGCAGTCGATAAAATTAAACAGGTTAATCCCGATGTAATTACTCTGGATATTGAAATGCCTAAAGTTAACGGGTTAGTATTCCTTGAAAATATAATGAAATCAAACCCGTTGCCTGTAATTGTAATTTCGTCTTTAACTGAAAAAGGTTCAGCTACAACGATTAAAGCGTTGCAGTTAGGAGCAATTGATTTTGTTTCTAAACCTAAATCCGATATAAATTCAGAATTTCCAAAATTAAGAGATGAGATAATTCAAAAAATTAAAGTTGCATATAACGCGAGTGAGAAATTTAAGAAGAGGAAAAAAACTTTAAAATCCTATCAGGAAACAAAAGTCGAATTTTCCCAAAAAACTTCAAAAATTATTGCAATTGGTTCTTCAACAGGAGGAGTAGAAGCAATTACTACATTGCTTAAACATTTACCCTCTAATATTCCACCTATAGTAATTGTGCAGCACATGCCGGAAAAATTTATTGGCCCTTTTACAAAGCGTCTGGACAGTTATTTTGATTTCACTGTTAAAACGGCAGAAGACAATGAACCGTTAAAGAA
>CALGPD010000501.1 GCA_937960625.1 uncultured Spirochaetia bacterium
GTTTGCGCCATTTGAGTAGAAAACCAACGAGTTAAGCCATTAGCGAGCACTCACCAGAGGCACAGTCATCCGCGAACCGAAGGTGAAGCAATCCCATTTGGTGTTGCTTTCGGAACGAGATTGCTTCGTCACTTCGTTCCTCGCAAAGACGAAGGCTTGTGATATAAGCAGAACATGCCCAAGGGTATAGTCTTTGCGAGCGAAGCCAAGCAATCCCATCCAGTTCAGCAACGACAATGCTTAATAATCTACGATTTAAATCGCAGGTTGTATAAGACAGGTAGGCCTAACACTACAACGGTAACAAAAACGAAAAATCTTAACTATTATGATTTAATTTATCAAAAATGAAGTTACACACTACGTTTAAAAAATCCTGTTTAAGGTTAACGAACATAAGCGCAACCATGTGATTGCTTCTCGCGATAATCGCTTCAAATTCTATTGTCTTATCATGTATAATAAGCTTTATGCCCGTAATTATTTCTTTTTTTTCGGTAATTTCAAAAAGAGTGTTGTCTGTGGGTTTGAATGAAAGAGCTACAGTACTAATCGCGAATACAGGCACGTTTATAAATGTTCCTTTAAAATTAAACTCGATGCGAAAATCTTCGTTGTCTTCTACCTCGACCCTGACATGGCCTCTTCTTTCCCCTTCATGTTCAAGATACCTGATAATTGACAGCATCTGCGTTGTAACGTGATCTTGTATGCTTGAGCGGTAGATAAGCGCTGTTATACCGTATTTATACAGTTTTCTTAAACATTTATGATTATCCTTAGGAAGGTAAACAGCAATCTTTAATTTCTCGTCTTTATCACTATCTTTTAGTTCGCTGATAAAATCCAGCCAATGGATAGTTTCCTGTGTAATATTAAAAAAAAGAGAATTATTATCACGGTTTTTTAACCAGTCATAAACTTCCTGTTTGGTTTCGGCTTTATATAATTCAACTCCCAGAGGAATGAGTTTAGGAATCATAAAGTCTATAAATTTTTTATCGTGTTGAACAAAAAGTAATTTCATATTTTCAAATATACTAAAAAGGCCAGGCAAGTTATTATAATTTATTTTTTTTACTTAATCCCAATGTATTAGTTTATAGTGTCAAATTTCCGTTTTTCCGGAGTTTGAATTGTTATTTTCTTGTTTTTAGAAAGAATTATGCTTAAATCCTGAGCGATTATTGGGAAACGGGAAGAGCTGATATCCCGCGGGGATTCACACGTTCTAATTACTAAAATTTTTCCGTTTCCGTTATAAAGCTTGGTGGAATAAAGGTTTAAAGTTTTTATTTCATCAATATTTTCAATGTTGTTGCAGATTTTATCCCCATAAATATTAATCCAGTAGATTTTAGATATTATTTTTTCTTTTATACCTAGAAACGATTTTTTCGCGTCTTCAAAATCATGGGCAAAACCTGATTCAGGTTCTAATTTTTCAATACAAAAATCATAGAACTCTGTAAGATTTTCTAAAAAATCATGGTCACCGGCATTTATAATATCAAATTTCAACTCATATTTATCATCGTTTTTTAATGTAAGATGAAAGTATTTCTTCTTGTTGTCAGTAAGAAAATCGAAAATAATAAAGTCCTTGCTAACGAATAAAGGTTGAATTTCTTTTTCAAGCATGGATTTATCAAACGGCTTATAATCATCATCAATTCCCCCTACCATATATTCCTGGGGAATAAACATCTCTCCAAGACTGAATAAATATTTAAAAATCTGTAAAATATTTTCTAAAGAGCTAAAAGTAATTCTAAAAGTTATAACGTTCTTCATTTATTTTTTTCCAATTCTTAATGATCCCGAGGTTCCAATGCAGTCATTTCTATTAACTCGGTATAATTTCTACGGATATAATTATACTTAATATTTTCCGCTTCAATTAATAAAATAATTTCCCGTTCAAAAGAATAGTATTTTTTATGCTCAAAGCGGATTCTAAAAGTAAAAGTCTGCTGTTCATCATCATTCTGATTTTTTAAGACTGCTTTTGGCCAAAAGGAATAAAATTTTCCCGTAACTTTTTTTGAAACATAAGGATTTATCCAGGTCGGCTCATGCATTTCGCAAATCTTATCGTTTAAGTACAAAGTAATATCTACATCTTCGATATAATTAAGGTCAGTTCTGTCGCTTAATTCTCCTAAAAAATGAGGGAAATTAAAATAATCGTTTCCATCGTGTTCCACAGGCCCGATTGTTGGATCTGCTGCGCCTTGAAAGCCTCTTGGCCTTGTTAACACTACTTCAATGGCTTTATTAACAACGGTTACGATATTATCCTTAAACTCAGGATTGTTCTTCTCATCAATAATAGAATGAGTAAAACCGCGCTCGCTTACTATATACTTTGGGGGTAAACGGTTTAAAGAAAAAGCAATAATATCCCTTCTGCCTAAATCCGAAATATTTATTTCTTTTTCCTGTAAAATAATATCAACAACGTCAGTTACAACGTCTTCCATATAATTTTTAAAAGCCATTTCAACACCACCTGACAAAATTTATATTGAAAAAACTACAATCCTGTCTTTGCCTGAATAATCTTTAACCTGTTCACGGAAAATATAATTATTACTTTGACATATTTCAATAATACTGTCAATCTGTTTATCTCCCATCTCAAAAAAAACAAAACCGCCGGGTTTTAAATACTCCTTAGCCTCTAAAGCTATCCTTTCATAAAACTCAAGCCCATTATTTTTTCCCAACAGCGCAATTTCAGGTTCAAAATGAACATCAGTGGAAAGTTCTATATATTCCCGTTCTGATACATAAGGCGGATTACATAATATCGCGTCAAACTTTCCTTTAATATTCTCAAACAAAGAACTTTGTATAAAAGTTATTTTCTTATCAGATTTTAATAAATTCACTGCATTTTCACGCGCTGTATCAAGAGCGGGTTTGCTTATATCGCTAAGAGTAACTTCAATATTAGGAACGAGATGTTTAACTGTTATACCTATACATCCCGAACCGCAGCACAAATCCAGAATATTTTCAAACTCATGTGAGTATTTTAAAAACGTTTCTATTAGATGCTCGGTTTCAGGACGCGGAATTAATACGTTTTCATTAACCTTAAAATTCAAGCCGTAAAAATCTTTATAACCTAAAATATATGCCATTGGATATCTTTTAACGCGTTTAACGCTAAGTTCAAAAATTCCGTTTAATTGCTTTTCACTTAATTTAAGTTCAGGATACGCTAATATTTTTTCCCGGCTAAGGCCGGTTACTTTAGAAATGATTAAATCTGCATCTATGTAGTGTGACTTGATATTTGCTTGTTTAAAACGATTTGACAATTCCTTTTTCAGCTTACCCAGATTATAATCAGTTATTGCCAACGAGTTCTTCTCTTTCATAATTCTTTAATTCGTTAACGAGTTCATCAAGGTCGCCTTCCATGATTTTATCGAGTTTATACAAAGTAAGATTAATTCTATGGTCGGTAATACGGTTTTGAGGATAATTATACGTTCTAATCCTCTCGCTTCTGTCTCCGCTTCCAACCTGACTTTTTCTCTCCTGAGAAATTTTTGCCATTTCTTCCTGCTGTTGTTTTTCCTGAAGCCTTGCATATAAAATCTTTAATGCTTTTGCTTTATTCTGATGCTGGCTTTTTTCATCCTGCATTGAAACAACAAGCCCTGTTGGAATATGAGTTATTCTTACCGCTGAATCCGTTGTGTTTACACTCTGCCCTCCGGGACCGGAAGCTCTAAAAACGTCAATACGCAAATCACTCTGGTTAATCTCTATGTCTTTTTCTTCAGCCTCGGGTAGTATTGCAACCGTTGCCGCAGAAGTATGAACACGGCCCTGTGATTCGGTTTCAGGCACTCTTTGAACCCTGTGTGTTCCGCCTTCATATTTCATGAAATCCCAAACAGCTTTGCCGGATAAAGTAAAAATAATCTCTTTATATCCCCCCATATCACTTTCGCTAGCGGATAATATTTCACTTTTCCATTTATTTGCCTCAGAATAACGGATATACATGCGGTATAAGTCACCGGCAAAAATAGCAGCTTCATCTCC
>CALGPD010000502.1 GCA_937960625.1 uncultured Spirochaetia bacterium
GATGAAGCTGGAAACCCAATTTTTGCAGTTATCGATTATCAAGAATATCTGCGTATGATAGATGAACTTGAAGACCCTGAAGGAATTAAAAGAGATTTAGAAGAAGCTTTTGCACCGGAAAATCAAGGGCCGGGAAAACCTTTGGAACAAATTTTACAGGAAATTGAGCAAGAAGAAAAACAAGAACATCTAGAAAAGCCAGGTTCGCAATTAATAGAAATAAATTTAAGGCCTTTGTCAGGGCAAATAAGCTTAAAGAATATTTTTCCTACTCGTCTTTATAAAGAGAGAATACTTTTTTAATAAACCGTTTTAATCCACCGCCTGCATCATCGCGTTCGATTTTTTCAATAACCCTCGCAATGTGTTCAATACATGAAGCAGGGCGGCTTTTAGGGTCCGTATAGAAGAACGGCTGCTGGCGTAAAACCGCTTTACGCACTATTTCATCTTCATATACAAAACCGAGATTCTCAACGCGCATGTTTAAAAACTGGTTTGCAATATTTATAACGCGTTCAGCTACTTTCTTACCTTCGATTACTGAAGATACACGGTTTACAATGAGTTTAAGCCTGCTGGAAGGGCTTCTCGCCGCGATTGATTTAATAATTCCATAAGCATCTGTAATAGACGTTGGCTCGGGCGTTGTAACGATTATTACCTCGTCAGCCGCGGCAACGAAAGATAATACGTTGTCGCTTACACCTGCTCCGGTATCTATAACGATAATATCCGCGCTTTCAAGGTCTTCCAAGCTTTTAACAAAGTGTTCTTTTTGTTCTTTTTCAAGGTTTGCCAGTTGATAGAAACCCGAAGCGCCGGCAATTATTTTAATGCCCTGGGGTGTTTCAACAATAATTTCACGTAGAGATTTTTGCCCTTTAAGCACGTTGTAAAGGTTGTATTTAGGAATTACACCTAACACAATATTTACGTTAGCCAATCCCAAATCCGCGTCCATAACAATAGTATCACGTCCGAATTTCGCGAACGCTATTGCAAGGTTGATTGCAATACTCGTTTTCCCGACTCCACCTTTACCGCTTGCTACGGTAATTATTTTTGGGCCTTTGGTTTCACCTTTGTATTTTTCCATTTTTTCAATCAATGTGTCTGCCTGCTGATTCATTTTTTTTCCTCAGTCTGTATTGATATTTTAAAGCAATTCGTAAAATCTATCAACCATCTTATTAAAATTTATTTCAAGTAACCCGTCAATATTTGCCGGATGAATATTTGAAGCAAACTCCTGTCCGTCAGTTACGTAAATTAAGGGTTTTCTCGTTTCTGCCAACACGGACAATGCCTGCCCGAACGCGTTTGTTTCATCCAACTTGGTTAATATTACGTAATCAATACCTATTTCCTTTTCAAAACGCTGAAAAATGTTTTTCATGTCATAATATTTTTTCGTTGCGCTTACAACGAGACAATTTACTTTATCAACGTAAATCAGGTTTATGTATTTTTTAAGTTCGCTTAACTCCTCTTCATCCAACTGGCTTCTTCCGGCCGTATCAACGAATATTATATCATTCTCACTAAAATCGCAATTTTTCTTAAAATCGCTCAATTTATTATATGACTCAAAAGGTTTTTGAAAAATATCCGCCATCATTTCAAGCTGCTCTTTTGCGGCAACCCTGAAGTAATCAAGGGTAACAATCTTAATGTTTATATTAAAATCGTTTTGTTCAATCAATGAACCTATGATTTTAATAAGTGTTGTTGTTTTCCCTTCTCCTGTAGGGCCTATAAATACTACGGCTTTATTTTTCCCTTTCTTTATTTTTAATTCATCCACCGTATAAATCCGGCGTTTAAGATATTTAAAAAGCTCCTTTTTTATTTTTAACAATAATTCTCTATTATTGATTAAATCAGATTTTTTATAAATATCCTTTATACTGTTATTATATGAAAACTTATTGTAAAAGTCTTCAGTAAACTTATCGTCAAAATCTCCGCAACGTAAAAACTTTTTTAAATCCTTTTCAAATTCAAGGTCCCCATTATATTTATTATTATCGGTTACTTCGGGTTTTTTAGAAGTAAAATTAGCTAAATTTTCTTTTATATTAGTTTGATTTTCCGTATTATTCCCGTAATCCGGTTCAGGTAAAGCTGAATCTTCATTAAGGTCTATGGTTTCTTTGACTTTTTTTATTATATCTTCCGGGTTATATTCTGTTTTGTTTTCTTTTTCGTTGGACGGATAGGGATTTTCAACAATACAAACAGTTACTTCAACTTCCTTTTTTTTAATAAAAAGGCCGTTTTTTATTTCTTCATCTTTTAAAATGTAAAAATCAACGCCGGGCAAATCAATACGGGCTTTTGCAATTGCCTCTTTCTTTGTCCTTCCTCTATATTTTTTATATCTCATTTATTTTTTATTATCCTTGACTATATAATTATAAATATTTTTTTAAGAACTAAAGCTTATTGTAATAATATATCTTAGAGTATTTCATTTACCAGTATAAATTTAAACAATACAATAAATCAAGCAAAATATTTTTAGTTTCATATGTAATTTACTATATTTATATTTGAGTAAACTTCCGGAAGGTAAAAATGGAACAGTCAAACACTAATAAGTTGTCTTTTATAAACATTTTTTTCGGTATTATAATAACACCGGCTAAAACGTGGAAGAAAATTGTCCTAAACAATACTTACAAATATATGTGGTTGTTTTTTTTCATTATAGTTGAATTATCCGTTGTCCCTTATGCTTTTCTTACAAATCTGGATTTTATTTTCAGTTTTCTATTAATTAACTCAATTGTCTGGATTGGCTTACTAATTCAGTGGGGCATGATTTATTCCGGGCTTGCTGTAACAGGAGTTAAAACAGATTTTTCTTTTATAAATAATGTCAGGATGTACGCTTATAACAGTATTGTTCAGCTAATTGTTTTACCCTTTGCCATTATTAGAGTAATAAAATACCCGAAAACTTTAAGCATAGTAACAAAATTCCCTCATTATAAACCCGTTCCTGTTATTGTTTATATTCATGCAGCAATTATAGCTTTGTACGCAATATGGTTTCTAGTTTTATTAATAATTTCCGTAAAAAGAGTTTTCAAATTAAGCTATAAACGCTCGGCCTTTTCTGTTTTGTTTATACCCGGCATTATTGGTTTAGTTATTGGCTCGGGAATTTTATTAGCTAAAATCTTTTAATTAATACAATATATTTTTGGGCACAGGTGTTTCATCTTTGTATAAATGACTATTCTTTTTTATAAGCTCTAAAATTTGCCCGTTTTTTAAGTCTTCAAGTTTTCTGATTATTCCAAGCCTTCTACCAACAACGAATAGTTTTTTACTTTCATCATTCAGATTTAGAAACTCCTGGATTATATTAACGAGCCTGCCATAATCCCCGGGCAGTTTCCCGTTTAATTCCAACAAAAGGTTAATTCTATGATCACTTACTATTTCAGTATTTACATTTTCCAGAAATGACAGCATTAACAAAATTTCACGAACGGTTTCTTCCTCTGTTAATGGTTCAAAATTACCGTTTAAATATTCCTGTGCAAGTTCAGTGCCTTCCAGAACAAAACAAGTCCGCAGCCTTATGTGTTCGGGCTGGATTTGCGCGAGAAGTTTTCCGGTATGAACAGCGTGTTTTTCAGAATACTTCTTACCGCCAAGCCCGGGCATAAAATATGTGCATAACTGTATACCGGCTTGTTTTACGTTCAGGCATCCCTGCAATTGTTTTTCCGAAGTAACGCCTTTTTTTACAAACTCCAGAACTTCATCACATCCTGATTCCAAACCAACGTGAATGCGGGATACCCCGGCGTTTTTTAAATTGGTTAATTCCTCAACCGTTTTTTTAGCAAGAGTACTGCTTCGAGAATAAGACGTTATTCTTTTTACATCGGGAAACCGTTTTGTTATATGGTTTAGAATTTTTATGATTCTATCCGTTGGTATTATCAGAGCATCCGCGTCCTGAAGGAAAATACTTTCTACATAATCAGGGTTGGTACTGTTATAAAAAATATCTATTTCTTTTATTATTTCCTCTACGGTTCTTGTAGAGAACTTTTTTTCTTTATAAGCCGGACAGAATATACATCTGTTCCACGGGCAGTTTCTGACAACGCGTAATAATAAACTCCTGCTTTCGCTTGGGGGGCGTAAGTTTCCCTGTTCAACTGAAAATATAGTTTTCATTTTATCACTCCTGATTAGATACTAATAATAGTTTAAATCTCTATAGTTAGTATAGAGTCAACGGATTTTTTTTACTAAAGCGAAATTCGATTTATTTTATTTTTCTATTGAACAGGTCAGGTTTATATCACCCTCGACCGACAGCGCGAAGCAATCCCCCGGGCATAGTCACCAGTTAGCGATAGCGAAGCAATCCATTTGATTTATTTGGAACGGGATTGCTTCGTCACGATCGTTCCCCGCAATGACGTAAAACTTTAGAAAATTGTGGCAATTTTTTTAAATCGAAATTTACGTTAGTAAATAACGATTTGCTTTATTTTTTCCAAAATGTGGGCATAAATATTATTAATACAGTATATAATTCCAACCTTCCTGCCATCATTATAAAGCTTAGAAACCATTTAACATAACTTGGGAAATGAGCGTAATTTTCTACTGGCCCGACTTTGCCAAAACCAGGCCCGATATTTCCAAGGGTTACCAGTGCTGTAGATATTGAGGTAATAATATCATTTCCCGCACTTGCTACAACGAGTGTTGTTATAAATAACATAAAAATGTATAGAAAGAAAAAGCCGGATATGGCATTTAATACATTTTTTCGTACTGGCTGTTTATTTGCTTTTAATGTGAATACACCTCTAGGATGTATAAAACTTTTCATTGAGTTGATGCCTTGTTTAAAAAGAATGGAAAATCTAATTACTTTTATGCCTCCGCCTGTTGAGCCTGAACATCCACCTACAAACATTATTAGGAATAATACAACTTGCCCTAAGTATGGCCATTTCGCAAAATCAGCTGTCGCATACCCGGTTGTAGTTAGGATTGAAGCGCATTGAAAACCCGCATATCTAAGACACCTGCCGAAAGTATTATAAACTCCACTATTAAATAAACTCAGTGTAATTAATAGCGTGGCCGCGGAAAAAATTCCAATATAAGCTTTTAATTCAGTGTTGTTTAGAATTTTTTTTATTTTACCTGTAATTAACTGGAAATAAAGAATAAAATTTGCGCCGGCAAGTATCATAAACGTAGTTATTACAACGTGAATATATGGATTTGAATAAAATGCTATGCTGGCATTTTTAGGAGAAAACCCTCCTGTTGCCATTGTACCGAAAGTATGGGTGAGGGCATCGTATAAATCCATGCCTCCAAAAATTAATAATATAGTTTCTAAAAGACTTAATCCAACATAAGCGAACCATAAGCTTTTTGCTGTTCCGGTTATCTTGGGAGTTATTTTATCTACTTCAGGACCGGGAGCTTCTGCTTGAAGCAATTTAAGCCCCCCTATACCGAGTAAAGGTAAAATCGCAACAGTTAATACCACAATTCCCATCCCTCCCAGCCAGTGGGTAAGAGAACGCCAAAATAGAATAGATTTAGGAATTATTTCAATCTTTGTAAGGATTGTTGCTCCGGTTGTTGTAAATCCCGACATTGTTTCAAAATAAGCATCAACGTAAGAAGGTATTGAGCCTGAGATACAAAACGGCAGTGCTCCAAGCATTG
This sequence comes from uncultured Spirochaetia bacterium, assembly GCA_937960625.1. Classification (GTDB taxonomy): domain Bacteria; phylum Spirochaetota; class CALGPD01; order CALGPD01; family CALGPD01; genus CALGPD01. Next base: position 5,728 of record CALGPD010000502.1, read on the forward strand.
ATGCAAAAATCCAGCTTAAGGTAACGAGTAAAAAGCCATCTCTAGTGGTAAATTTTATTTTCCTTCTTTTTCTTCTTGTAAAATATATTACAGCCAAACTTAATAAAAATGTTATGATAATAGGTATTATAAAAGAAATTGATGTGTTCTTTTCATTATAGTAAAAAGTTAGAAATAATGGTATTAACATGAAAGCGCATATAATAAGTAAAAGTATAGCTAAAAATCTAAAAATTATTTTATAATTCATGGCCTGTCTGTAAACATTTTTTCAATTTTTTTCACAGCTTCTTTTATACAAATTAGAATAACAATATCTTTTGATTTTATCTGTAAATCTCCATATGGAATAATATAGTTTTCCCCTCTAATAATTGAAATAATCAAAGAATGTGAAGGCATTTTTATTTCTTTTATTTTTTTATTTATAACTTCTTTAGAGTTATTTACACTGATTTCCATTAATTCAACTAATCCATCAGAAATGCTGTGAACACTTTTAATATTTCCCTTTCGTATGTATTTTAAAATCGGATTAACAATTGCGTTTTTAGGATTAACAATTGAATCTATTCCAATTTCTTTTGAAATGTTCATGTAATTATTGTTGTTTATTAATGCAATTGTTTTTTTTACTCCGCGTTTTTTAGCGTATACCGCAGAAATTATATTTAACTCCTGATTATCCGTTGTTGTTATCATTAAATCATTATCCGCAAGATTTTCTTCATCATAAATACTTTCATCAGCTATGTCAGCATTAATTACAATAGCACCGTGATATTTTTCTGAAATTTCCATGCAGATTTTTGGGTCTTTATCAATTACTTTAACACGCCTTTTTTTAGAAATTGGAAGATGTAGTTTTTTTAAAGTAGAATTTTCTTGTACAAGATATGCCGTTAAATATTTTCCCGTATTTCCCGCGCCGATAAGCACAACTTTTTTTATGTTGGTTTTGTATTTACCGATTCTCATGAATATATGATCGAGATCTTTTTCTCTTGCTATAATATATACAGTGTCACCGGTATGAAACACATTTTTTCCTGACGGTATTATGAATTCCTCATCTCTCATTATTCCTGTAATCAGAAATTCAGTATGAAGTTCTTTTGCGATTTGTGAAACTGATTTATTTTCAAATAAAGAATTTTGTTCAATATTAAAACTTCTCATTTGGATTTCCGGTTGTTCAAAGAAATAAATATCGCTAACAGCACCGTATTCAAGGTTTTTAATAATTGTTTTTGCTGCTTCTATTTCAGGATTTACTATATAATCAATACCAAGAAATGGATTAAAAAGTATCCTTTCACTAAAAAAATCAATATTTCTTACCCGCGCAATATTATGCGGAACATTAAATTCACTTCGGGCAATTCCACATGTTATCATGTTAATTTCATCAGAATCAGTAACACTAATAAAAAATTGAGCATCTTTTATTCCTGCTTGTTTAAGTATATCGATATTATTTCCCATATCGTTAATCACCATACAATCAAGATTATTAGATGCAAATCTAGCTTTGTCTTCATTTTTTTCAATAAGTATTACGTTTTTACCTTCAATTATTAATTGGCGGGCAATTTGAAATCCAACTGTTCCGGCACCCACTATTATTATTTTCATATTATTATCCAAACTACATTTTTTTTATGTTAGCATATTTGTTTTTAATTGCTAGGAAAATTTTATTAAAAACAAATATTTGTTTTTAAATTGATAAATATTTTATAAAAGTGAATTTTTATCAATTTATGTATAGTTTTTTATTAGAAAATTGTTGAAGAATTACTAACAACTTAAAGTTTTTTTCTATTTTAAAATTAAACTTTCTTCTTATTGATTTTTAATTGTTTTAAAAGTAATATTGTAAAATAACAACGGAAATGAGAGTGAATATGGGTTTTTTTGACGACAGGCAAAAAGAAAATATGGCAGGTATTTATTTCGCCGGTATTGCAATTTTTATTGTACTAATCTTCGGTATATTCGCGGGGAAAAGTTTTGGCGCAATTCTTATCAATTTATTATTGTCCGGAGTAATTTTTTACGGAATTGGTTTTGGCGTTGTAATTTTGTTAAAGTCTTTTGTGCCTGAAATAATGGAAAGTGATGATGTGGGGGATAATGTTGATGCTACTATCGGTGATGATGATGATGACCGGGAAACTGTTGAATACTCTGATGCCGAAAGTGATGCTGAAACAGCTTATGAAGATGATGCTGATGACAGCCCGGAAGGCCTTTCAGTAAAAGCGAGTAAAGACGGCACTAAAATTACAATTTCATCCGAAGACGGCGACATCACAGAAGACCCTGAAACCGTTGCTAAAGCCATCCGTACTATGATGGCGCGTGATGAAGATTAGAATAGTATTATCCGCTGCAATATGATTTTTATAGGGGACAAATTTTACACCTGCGCATATAAAATTTAAATTTGTTTAAAATTTGATTAAAAATATTTATAAAATATAGGGTAGAAAAAATGAGAATTAATTATAAATTATTTGTAATTTGTATGATTTTAATTTTTACTGTTTCTTGTAAAAGTAAAAATAACAATACAAACAATAACGTCATTTCAAAAAATCAGAATAAAAATCAAACCGATAAAATAAATATAACAAACGTAAACAAGCTTAATAAAACGGGTTTGGCTTTCTATAGAAAAAAGCAATATAGGCAAGCATTAAAATATTTTCAAAAGATTTTAGAAATAAAACCTGATCATCAGGAAGCAATATATAATTGCGCGTGCATGAATGCTTTGTTAAAAAAACCCGGCCTCGCAGTTATGCACCTTGATAGACTTTTTAAAATTAATCCGGGATGGAAAATTAAACTGGATAAAGAGGCCGATTTTAGATTCATAAGAAATAGCAGCGAGTTTAAAGAACTCAAAAATGCCGTTGCCAGGGGCGATTTTAACGGCAAGTTTAACGTTGACATAGTTCCTGAAAATAGTAACCGCAATACCGGCTTATATATTATAGGATGGGGAAAAAACCAAAATGTATTCGTTCACGCGAGTTATGAACAAAACTGCGGAAATTACGGCCCATGCTTTGCGGCCAGTTTTGAGATTACAGACATGAATACAGGTAAACCGGTTTGGAAAATTCAAGTTTCTGATATGAAAAGAAAAAAAGACGGAACAGTTTATAAAACTTTTGAAGAGTTTTGGACTAAAGAAAAAGAAAACATAAAAGCAAATACGTCTCAATATGAAATCTACACTAAAGGCACGGAACTTTTACCAATTGGCAGTATTGGACGCTATGGCCTAGTGGTATGGAGTGAAGATGCTAATAGAAATAAAAAGCCTGAAAATGGATTTTCACGCATGAAATATGAAGTATATTATAAATATCAGGGAACGGATTACGCTATTTACTCATCAAGACATATTTTTGAGAAAATAAATATCATTGGGTTTTATAAAAGCCCGTTTTATAATTCATTTGTAATTGTTCTTGAAAGTGTGATGGTTGGGGGGCCTGAGACTAATAACCGTTATACTTTTTTCAAATATATTAATTTATAAGTATTGAAAATAGCAAAACCGTCCGATTCCAATGTTATATTTACTAAAGATATTTTTATTTTGTGCCTTATTTTTTTTAGTAAAAGTATGATATATTTGTAATATAACTATGTCTGTGGGTTTTACATGAGTAGAGGAAAAAACAAAGGATTTAATCTTCATAACAACGTTTTAATTATTTTCAACATTCTAATTGTATTAATAATTTCATATCTAAGCGCGTTGTACTTTTTAAAAAAACTCCACATGTATTATTCTTTAATACCTGCCGGTGGTTTAACATTAATATTAGCGGTTATTAATTTAATATTCAGGAAAACGTATGCAGTATTCAATGGGATTTTTTCAAGCCTTAAAATGCGTTTTAAACAAGGCGTTATCAAACCAATTGAAATTAAAGTGCCTTCCCGTTTTAAGAATGTAATAAATACTATTAACGGATTTTTTAATAATTTAAATACATTCATTGAAATGATTCAGAAATCCACAGATTCGGTTATTCAGGCCAATAATGAAATTACTGATACAATTGATAAAATAAATAAAATTTACGATGATTTTTTCTTCGTAATAAATTTAATTGAAAAGAACGCAAAGAATCAGGCAAAAAAAGTTGATGAATTAATTGAAAAAGTAAAATACATTGTTGATAATTTTCAAGGCGTTTCGGATATGATTAACAATCAGGTAACTATAATTAATCAGACCAACGAAAATATGGATGAAATAAAAAGCGCTATTGATGATATAGATAATTTTTCTGGAAACGTTAATAAATTTGCTGAAAAGTTAGTATCCGTTGCGCAGGACGGAAGAAACAGCGTAGTGTCTACTTTGGATTCGGTTGTTGAAATAGAAGGATTGTCCAAGCACATTTTTGAAGTGGTTAATATTATTTCAAAAATTTCAGAGCAAACAAATTTACTCGCTATGAATGCCTCTATTGAGGCTGCGCATGCCGGTGAAGCGGGAACAGGTTTCGCTGTTGTCGCGGACGAGGTTAGGGTTTTAGCTATTAATTCTTCTTCACAGGCAAAAGAAATTGTTAATCTTGTTAAAAACATAGCAAAAAAAATCAAAACAACAGTTGACCAGTCTTCAAACAGTTCAAAGTACATAGAGAATATTCTTGGGGAAAGTGAAAATACGAAAAAGCAAATAGAGAAAATGGCTGAAAAAATAAACTATCAAGCTTTAAAATCACATGAAATTGAACAAAGCGTATCTACTCTTGTAAATAATTTTACTTCATTAAAAGACCGGGCATCAACAGGCCAAACTCTAACATCAGAAGTAAGTTCATCTATAAATGACGTTATGGATATTACAGAGCAGATAATTAATGAACTAGGCGACCAGAATACTATTTCCCTTAATGTAATGACATTGTTAAACGAAATAAATGACAGGCGTGATGAAAATAAAAAGGTTGTTGATAATTTACGCCAGGAAGTTGAAAAACTAACGCTTCAGGCTCTGGACGAAACCAATGTTTCTGAACACGGTTAGCTAGTAAATTAAATTTATTTTAATTTATAAAAAATATTCTTGCCAAAGTTATACTGTTATTAATAAAGTTTTTAAATATGCAAATAAAAGAAACCGAGATCAAAGAATTAATTATCCCTGCCTCAGATTTTGAAAAAGATTTCTTAGGTGTTTCACATTCATTGAATTTATTTAAAGGCTGTTCAGGCCAATGTGCATTTTGTGGCTTATTACCGGATAAAAAATCCGAACAGGAAATTGAAGTTTTTATTAATGCGCCTTCAGTTCTCGCGAAAGAAATTGTTGAAAAATATAAAGGCGGTGTAATAGGAATCGGTACAGATGCGGAAATATTCCAGCTTTCTGAAAAATATGATTATCTGCTTAACGAAATATTTACTATACTAATACGGTATAAAGTACCCGTGCATATTTTTACTAAAACCAATACTTTGCTTAAAGGACATTGGCTTTCAATGCTAAAGGAATTATCAAAAAATTATCTGACGATTTCAATTTCACTTTTTACAGTTAATGAAGAAACCGCGGGAATATTTGAGCCGGGCGCTCCGAAACCCGAAAAAAGGTTAGCAGCTTTAAGTATTTTATCAAAAATGAAAATTTTAACCGGGGTTTTATATTCGCCTATACTGCCGGATATTTCTGATGATTTTGATGAGATGGAAAATGTTATTAAGATGTCAAAAGCTTATAACAGCAGTTATATCATTTTTGCGCCGGAGTTGAAAATAAGCGCGGATTTTTCAAAAAAGTTTTACTCGGTGTTAAAAAAGAATTATCCTGCGTTGGTGAAAAAGTATATGAAATTGTTTTCAAAAGACAATCATGAATATGAAGATAAGTTATCTTTGCTTAAAACCCAGATTGACTTCTTATGTAACAGGTATGATATTGAAATCGGAGCTCCATTTTATAGAAACATATATAAAGACGGACAATTTGAAATGTTTAAAAACGAACAAAGAGGCAAATAATGTTCAGAGAAAATTTATTCAGCATTAATAAGTTAAATTACACAAAAGGCGAGCGCCCGGAAGTGAATTGCATCCTTTGCGCTGTCTCTAAAAGGGATAAACTGGTTATTGATTTGACCATACAGGAAACTGAAAATTTTTTGGTTACTGTAAATTTGTATCCATATAATACCGGCCATTTAATGATTTTCCCAAAAATACATATTACAGATTTACGGAATATGGATGCCGGGCAATCCGCGGAGATGGAAATTTTAACAAAGAAATTTATGAACATAATTGAAAAAGTTTATCATCCGGACGGGTTTAATATCGGTTATAATATCGGCGAAAACTCAGGCGCTTCAATACCTCACCTTCACAGGCATATAATCCCGCGTTATAAAAATGAAATCGGTGTAATTGATATAATCGGCGGAGCAAAAATTATTGTTGAAGACCCTGTTGTTACGAGAGATAAAATCATTAAGCAGCTTGATATAGAAAAAAATATTTAACATTGAACAAAAAAAATACTTAGCAAAATAAGTTTGTTGATTCTTTGAGTAATATTTAATATAGTAGTATTACCTATAAAAAATATAAAACGGTTTGGATTATATTTTTTTCGTTTTATTCATTTCCGACATAACGTGTCGTGAGTTTTCATATAAATACAGTGATAATATAATTAAAAAAGGAAATAAATATGGCTTTAAGTAATACTCTAATCTCTGAATTAAAAGACCCTGAAATATCAAAGAATTGTCTTGCTGTTTTGGAAAAACGTTATCTGAAAAAAGATGACGATGGAAAAGTAATTGAAACGCCTAAGCAAATGCTTTTACGCGTTGCCATGAACATAGCTAAGGCTGATGAAAATTATAAAAAAGATTCAAAAGATATCTCAGGAACTGTAAAAGAATTTTATGAGTTGATGGCTGATTTCGAGTTTTTACCCAATTCTCCCACTTTAATGAATGCGGGTAATGAACTACAGCAATTAAGCGCGTGTTTTGTTTTACCTGTTGATGATTCAATGGAAAGTATTTTTGAAGCCATAAAAAATACCGCGTTAATTCATAAATCCGGTGGCGGGACTGGGTTCTCCTTTTCAAACCTGCGTCCAAAAAATGATAATGTTAAATCAACAAGCGGAATTTCTTCAGGGCCTATTTCTTTTATGACTGTTTTTGATGCTGCCACGGAAACTGTAAAACAGGGCGGAAGAAGACGCGGCGCTAACATGGCAATTTTGCGGGTTGACCATCCTGATATTCTGGATTTTATCGTATGTAAAAAGCAAACCCAAAAACTTAATAATTTTAATATTTCAGTAGGTATTACAGAAGAGTTCATGACTGCATTAAAAAACGGTGACGAATATTATCTCGTTAACCCGAGAACGGGTAAAAAAACCGGCGCGTTAGACGCAAAAGAAGTATTCGACTTAATAATTTATCAGTCATGGGAAAACGGTGAGCCGGGTATTATTTTCCTTGATAGAATAAACGAAAAAAATCCAACACCGCTTTTAGGTGAAATTGAATCCACTAATCCGTGCGGAGAGCAGCCTTTGCTGCCGTTTGAAGCGTGTAATCTTGGAAGTATCAATCTAAACAAAATACTAAAGAATAAAGAAAATGGTTTTGAAATTGATTATAAAAAATTAGAACGGATTATTACTACCGCGGTACATTTTCTCGATAACGTTATTGATATGAGCAAATTTCCTATTGACCAAATTACACAACTCGTTAGAGGCAACAGGAAAATCGGATTAGGAGTGATGGGTTTTTCTGATTTACTTTATAAATTAGGTTTGCCCTATAACAGTGAACAAGCTGTAAGTATTGCACAGGATTTAATGAAACGTATTGATGATATAGCAAAACAGGCATCTATATCTTTAGCCCGTGAGAGAGGAAATTTTCCGAATATTGATAAAAGCGTGTATAAAAATAGTGATATGAGAAATGCTACACGGACAACGATTGCTCCCACAGGAACTATTTCAATTATTTCCGGTGTCTCTTCCGGAATTGAACCTGTTTTCGGACTTGTGTATCATCGAAACGTAATGGATAATACAAAACTAACCGAAGTACATCCTTATTTTAAAGAAATAGCAAAGCAAAGAGGATTTTATTCGGAAGAATTGATGGAGAAAATTGCGGAAAAAGGCTCGATTCAAGATTTTGATGAAATTCCTGATGATATTAAGAAAGTTTTCGTTGTTTCTCATGATATTTCTCCTGAATGGCATATTAAAGTCCAGGCAGCGTTTCAAAAATATACCGACAACGCGGTTTCCAAAACAGTTAATTTCCCAAATAATGCAACAGTTGAACAGGTTAAGCAGGTTTATGAAATGGCATATGATCTTGGCTGTAAAGGGGTTACTATTTACCGCGACGGGTCAAGAGATAATCAGGTATTAAATCTTGGTTCCGCAAAAAAAGAAGAGAAAATAGTACTGCCTGAAAGTTTGGAATCATTAGCAAAACATGAGCATAAACCAAGAAAACGCCCTGATTTTACATTCGGTTCCACAATAAAAATAAAAACCGGGTGCGGAAATTTATACGTTACTATTAACGAAGATGAACAAGGGCTATGTGAAGTTTTTGCCTCAATGGGTAAATCCGGTGGTTGTGCTTCAAGCCAGATAGAAGCTGCAACGCGTTTAATTTCACTCGCCCTAAGAAGCGGTATTGATGCAGAAGATATTATCAGGCAAATTCAGGGTATACGCTGCCCGAATCCCTTTGGCGCGCTTCAGGAAGGCGGGGCCATACTCTCGTGCGCGGACGGAATAGCACGCGCAATGATAAAATATTTAAAAAATCAAAACGGCGGGCAAAACGTTATATCAAAGAATTCTAATAAAGATAAAATTGACGTTGCGGGAATGTGCCCTGAATGCGGCGGAGTATTAGCCCATGATTCAGGATGCTTGCTTTGTCATGCCTGCGGTTATTCAAAATGCGGATAATATAAGACTAGGCTATTTATATACTGCTTCTTTAAAATGCTGTTTTATATTTTGTTCGTTAAAGTCAACGAATTCCGGCTTGCCGTTAATTATGAAAGTAATTTCCATTTCGTTTTCTTCCCATACACTTGTATGAAAAACGCGTTTTATGGTTAATTTATTTTTCTCTTCTAAGCCATACACCGTGTATTCGGACTTAATAATATAAGCAACGCCCATTTCAATTTCGCGGGAAAATTCGTTTTTTATACCGCAATTTTTGTTACCGTAGAACTCTATGGTTTTTCTTTTTTTTTGGGTTTTGTCAAAAATTTCCAATTTTTCTGCGTCAATTCCGTTACCATATTTTTTAAGAATATCTCTGCAATAATTGAAAACAGCAAATGGTTCAGCTTTTTCTGTGTGAATTTCAATTTTTTTCTTCATAATTTACCCTCATTTAAATCCTTACATTAATTTTACATTTAAATTAGATAAAAATAAAGAAATTTTATGAAAATAATTATCTTTTTTGCACTATTTTGAAATATTTATGATTTCATGCGAATTAAAGAAAAAGTTTATCTCAATTATTGCATTTTCAGGAGAATCAGAACCATGTACAGCGTTGCTATCAATACTCGTTCCGTATAGTTTTCTAATTGATCCTTCATCCGCTTCCGCAGGATTGGTTGCTCCCATAATTCTGCGGTTTTCAAGTACAGCGTCTTTTTTTTCAAGTATCATAACAATACAAGGGCCTGAAGTCATAAAGTCAACGAGTTCATTATAAAAAGGCCGTTCTTTATGTATGATATAAAATTGTCTTGCCTGCTCCTGATTTAAGAAAACTTTTTTAATTGCTATTATGTTAAAACCGTTGTTTTCAAACATAGAAATAATTTCACCGGTTTTTTTGGCTCTAACAGCATCGGGTTTGATTATTGATAATGTTTGCTCCATTTTAATTACCCTTTATTTTCTTTTTGATTTTGGCTGCTTCTTTTAACTGCAAGCCGAAAAGGTTTATAAAACCTGTTGCATCACTCTGGTCGTAATCAGACTCTTCAAAAGTAGCGAGTTCTTCACTGTACATTGAGAAATTGCTTTTTCTTCCTGCTGTTATCAATCCGCCTTTGTACAGTTTAAGAGTTGCTTCTCCGGTTACTGTTTCTTGTGTGCTGTCAATAAAAGCATCGAGAGCGTCTTTTAACGGATGAAACCACATGCCGTTATAAATAAGCTCCGCGTATTTTAAGCCTATCATTTGTTTGTAATGCGAGGTGTCTCTATCAAGCGTAATTGATTCAAGCGCTTTGTGCGCTTCGATTAAAATTGTTGCTCCAGGGGTTTCATAAACACCGCGTGATTTAATTCCCACGAGACGGTTTTCAACAATATCAACTCTTCCTATACCGTTTCTCCCGGCAATAGTATTAACTTCTTTCATTAAATCTATAGGAGATAGCTTTTTACCGTTTACGCTAACAGGAAGGCCTTTATCAAATCCAATGGTAACGTATTCGGCTTTATCCGGTGCTTGTTCAGGGTTCGTTGTTAATAAAAACATATCATCATCGTGTTCGTTTGCGGGGTTTTCTAAAATTCCGCCTTCATAAGAAATGTGCATAAAATTTCTATCCATGGAGTAGGGTTTTTTCTGCGTTACGGGTACAGGGATACCGTGTTTTTCAGCGTATTTAATTAACTGCTCACGGGAGTTTAAATCCCATTCCCTCCATGGCGCGATAATTGTCAACTCAGGCGCAAGAGCTTTGAAAGTGAGTTCAAAACGTACCTGGTCATTGCCTTTACCCGTTGCACCGTGAGATACTGCATCAGCGCCTTCTTTAAGCGCAATTTCTACCTGACGTTTAGCAATCAGAGGCCTTGCTATTGACGTTCCCAATAAATAATCGTGTTCATATTTTGCGTTTGCTTTTACAGCCCGGTAAATATAATCTTTAACGAATTCTTCGCGTAAGTCTTCGATATAGCATTTTATAGCCCCTGTGTTTTTAGCTTTTTCCGGTATACCGTCAAGTTCTTCATCCTGTCCTATGTCCGCGGCATAAGCAACGACTTCAGCTTGATATTTTTCTTGAAGCCATTTTAATATAATTGATGTATCAAGCCCACCTGAATAAGCGAGTACTATTTTTTTAACTTTAGATGACATGTTATCTCCATTTTTTATAATTTGCACACTAAAAATAAATACGGTTTGCCTGCTAATAAAATGTTTTTTTAATAAAATTGTATTTTTTTATACGTTAATTTAATACAGGTTTTTTGGGTTTGATTAAACAGCCCGCAGCAACGGAGATAATTATCACCTGAATAATGGCAACGGCTTCAAAAGTTAAAAACGCTGTTAATCTTTGATTTAACCATTTATTTATACCTAATTTGGTCGCCATTGTTATTGGGGCGATAACAATTATATAAACCGGAACTAAAGCCGCTATAAAGAAAACGAATATTTTTTCCGTTTTATAAGCTAGAAAGTAAATACCTAATGATACAAGCCCGGTTATAATTTCAAAAATATACGCTCTTGGTTTACAAACCATACCGAAATTATAGTAAACGAAAAATATTACCGGTGATATTATTACGGTAAAAAGATATATATATAAAAGTTTTTTCTGCAGTGTGGCTTTATTAAAAAAGTTTATTTTGATTGAATTCATTTTTCCTCCTCTAATTTTGCCGGGGAATTATAAAAATCCCCCGGAAGTTTATTTATTAATTTTCTTTTTTAAGTTCTTCAATGTAAGATTCTAAATCCTGCGCTTTTTCTTTAAGATGAGCTAAATGCTTTTCATATTGCTCAATCTTTTTTTCTTTGCTTAAAGGCATTTCATGGCAGCATCCTTTTCCATGAGATGAATGGTGTCCATGATGATTTTTTTCGTTACTCTGACAGCACATATTGGCCTCCTTTAAATTAGTTAATTATAATATTATTAATTACTAATATACTTTTGTAAAAAAAATTATTCATGCGCGAAAATGTCATGGGTTAATTCTTTAAACTTATTAAAAACGTCTTCATTTATTGAATAGTGAATGTGATATCCGTTGCGTTCGTTGTTAACGAATCCGGCTTGTTTTAAAACGCGTAAATGCTGTGACACGGCTGACTGGCTGACATCCAGATGCTTTGTTATTGCATTTACACATTGCCTTTTTTTATCTAACAGCAATTGAAATATTTTTAAGCGCGTAGGATCAGATAACGCTTTAAATATTTCTGCTAGTTCTTCAACACTACTCAAAACGAACTCCATTTAAGTATATTAGATATTACTAATATAGTCTATGGATTACCATTTGTCAAGGAATAATTTAAAATTTTCTTGTTTTAGTTAAATACATATGTACGATGTTAAAACAACGATAGCGCGCTTTGTAGGAATAGAGCTGTGTCTCTATTCCTTAAACTTGTTTAAGAGATTTTTACGTCGTTTACGCTACTCGCAATGATATTTGTTTTAGCCATTAGCGGTTAAACACCCTTGCGATGTCTTTACGGGCACTAGCCAAGCCTTCCTCTTAGATTATAAAAACGGGATATAATTTTACAATATTTTAATAAATAAAGTAGCATTTTAATCAGTAGTTTAATATTTTTTCCCCGTGATAGTACAATTTGAGAATGTAACAAAGGGTTTTCCGCATAAAACGTTGTTTGAGAATGTGAATTTCACAATAAACAAAAATGATCGTGCCGGGTTAATCGGGCTTAATGGTATTGGTAAAACAACGCTGATTAAACTCGTTACCGGTGACGAAATCCCGGATAAGGGTAGAGTAAATAAACCGCGTTCACTGAATATGGGGTGTCTTTATCAGGAAATGTTTAAAGAAGATAACAGAACCCTGTATACTGCCATGATGGAAGCTTATAAACATCTCGTTGGCTTGCAAACCCGGATTAAAAAGCTTGAAAAAAGCATTGAAAACGATGAAATTGCACGGAAAAAATACGGTGAGTTATTACACGATTTTGAGCATAACGGCGGATACGATATTGATTTGAATATTAATAAAGTTTTAACCGGTTTATCTTTCACGGGAAAAGATTTTGAACGAAGCCTCGTTACTTTTAGCGGCGGGGAAAAAAGAAGGGCAGGGCTTGCTTATCTTTTGTTAAAAAAGCCTGAGTTTTTGATTCTTGATGAACCCACTAATCACCTTGATTTAATTTCGGTTAAATGGCTTGAGAACTATCTGCTGTCATGGGACGGCGCGTTATTAATAATTTCCCATGACAGGTATTTTCTGGATAAAACAATTAACAGGGTTTTGGAAATTGAAAATAAGCAGGTTAATTTATATTCCGGGAATTATGAAGATTATATTGCGCAAAAAAAGCAGAGAATAGAACTACAGCAAAAAGAATACGAAAAGCAGCAGGAAAAAATTAAGCAAACTGAAGAGTTTATACGCCGCAACATAGCAGGCCAGAAAACAAAACTCGCTCAGTCAAGGCGCAAAATGCTTGCAAAAATGGAGCGTATTTCCCCTGTACATGAACAGGAACGTAAAATTTTAATTAATCACTGGAAGATTGATAAAAGTTTCAATCACGTTTTAGATGTAAAAGAATTAACTAAAACCTTTGACGCGGGAAACATTCTTGATTCCGTAAACATGGATTTATACCGCGGTGAAAGAATTGCTGTTATCGGTGCAAACGGAACAGGAAAAACAACGTTTTTAAAAATCGTATGCGGCGAGGATAATGATTATTCCGGACAATGCAAGCTCGGTGAACGCGTTGATGCTTTTTATTTCTCACAGAATCTTGACAACGTAAAAGGGCCGGACAAAGTTTTTGATTATATTCATTCAAAAATACCCATGTCAACGAATAATGAAGTAATGAATTTGCTTGCATGGTTTTATTTTAAGGGTGATGAGGCTGAAATTAAACTTGATAATTTATCCGGAGGTGAGAAATCTCGTCTTTTGATTTTATCTGTACTTTTATCCGGCGCGAACTTTTTATTACTGGACGAACCCACGAATCATCTTGATATTTATACAAGAGAGTCGTTAGCAGAAGCGTTAACGGATTTTCCGGGGAGCATTTTGTTTATCTCTCATGACAGGTATTTTATTGATGAAGTCGCGACGAAAATATTCGTTTTAAGCAACGGCAGCTTTACAATTATTAACGGCGGCTTTTCCGAGAACGAGGAAAAAATCATGTCCTTGTTTAAACTCGATAAGGAAACCGGTGAGCTAAATGAAAAGACAGAAAAGGTTAATCAAAAACCGGTACCTGAAAAGAAAAACGTTAATGTTTATAAAGTGAATAAAATCGAAGAGGAAATAAGCAGGCTTGATACCTTGAAGCAAGAACTTGAGCAGTCAAAGTTTGCTCAAGAAAACTATAAAGACGGACGGAAGATGAAAGAGATTTCAGATAAAATTAGTGAAATTGATAAACAAATTGAACAAAAAATGAATGAATGGGAACAATACCATTAAGGAGGGTATATGACCGGCGAAGAATATTATGAAAAAGCAAGAGAGTTCACAGACGAGCTGGAGATTGAAAAAGCTGTGGAATATCTTGATAAAGCAGATGAACTTGGGTATAACAGCGCTGATATTTGGTGTGAGCGTGCCGCAATTCAGGAAATAAAAGAAGATTTTGACACGGCGTTAGAATATTATAATAAAGCTTTGGAGTTTGATAATTCCCACATAGAAGCTTTACTTTGCAAAGGTTTAATTCTCGATGAAGCAGATAAACCGGATCAGGCCTTGGTATGTTTTGATAAAGTGTTAGAGATTGACGCAAACAATGTTGACGCGGTTTTTTATAAAGCAAATGCTTTGTTTACTGCGGAAAAATACGAACTAGCTCTTGAATTATACGATAAGGTTAATAAGCTTGACCCTGAAGATAAAGCCGTGTTTTTTTTCAAAGGCTGTGCTTACAGTGAACTTGATAAATTTGAACCTGCGATTGAGTGTTTTGATATAGTTTTGGAAGAGGACCCGGAATTTGTTGAAGCTATTATATTAAAAGCTGACGCGTTTTTCGCTTTGGGTAGAGATATGGAAGCTGATGAGCTTATGAAAAAAGCAAAAGATATTGATCCTGATTATGATCCTTATGAAGTTTAATTTTACTTAAAATTATTGCCGATATAGGCGATTTTAAATATTTTAAGGTTATGTTAAAATATATCCCGGATGCTCCGTTATCAGAAATTACATGGTATAAAATTGGCGGCAGAGCCAAGTATTTATTCTACCCCCGTAACGCAGGTGAAATTCAGAAATGTCTTAAATTTATCAAAGGCCAGGAAATTCCTTTTTTCGTTATCGGCGGAGGAAGTAACGTATTAATCGGTGACCATGATTACAAAGGCGCTGTCATTTGTACAAGAGAAATTTCCCACATGGAACTCGTTGATGAGTTTACAATAAAAGTTGGCTCCGGTACTCCTGCAAGTAATGTCGCAGAGTTTGCATTAGAAAACGAACTTGAAGGTTGTGAGTTTTTATACAACCTTCCGGGTTCAATCGGCGGTGCAGCGGTAATGAATGCTCAGGCTTTCGGTTCCAGAATGAGCGATATTGTTTTGATTGTACGTACGGTTGATTATGACGGGAACTTAAAAGTCTTCACTAATAAAGACATTGAATATGATTATAAGAAATCCATTTTTCAACACAGCGAAAGTATAATATATGAGATTGAAATCGTTTTAGAAAAAGGGGATGTAAACGTTATAAAGTCCAAAATGGATTATAACAGGAATGTCCGTGTAAATAACAAACACTTTGAGTTTCCTTCCTGTGGTTGTGTATTTAAAAATATCCCTGACAAAAATATACATGCGGGTAAAATTATTGATGAACTCGGTTTAAAGGGCAGCGCTTTAGGCGGAGCTAAAGTTTTTGAAAACCATGCGAATTTTATTGTAAATTATGGCGATGCCAAAGCAAATGATGTAATTGACTTAATAAAATCCGTTAAAGACAAAGTATATGAAGAACGAGATATTGAGCTTGAAATGGAACTTGAATTACTCGGTAACTTTGAACACTATGAGGAAAAACTTTCTGCCAAATATCCTGAGAAGAAAAAGAAATAACTAAAACTAGTTGTGATTAAATATTTCATAAAGAACAATCGCACAGGCATTTGAAGCGTTTAGCGAATCTACATGCCCAGCCATGGGTATTGTTAGAATTATATCACACGCGTTTTTTACTATACGTTTAAGCCCTTTGCCTTCACTTCCTAAAACGATAACGCATTTATCCGGAAATTTTTCATCTTTCAAATTTATTCCGTTGTCAATATCAAGCGCGTATATCCAGAATCCGTTTTTCTTTAGCTTTTCGAGTGTTCTTGTCAGGTTTGTAACTGTACATGTTGGGACGTAAAAAGCCGCGCCGCTGGATGTTTTATAAACCGTTTCGTTTACTACCGCGCTTTTATCTTTCGGCAGAATAACAGCATTTACACCGAATAAATCTGCGCTGCGTAAAACTGCGCCAAGATTATGCGGGTCCGTAATTCCGTCAAGCGCAAGCAATGTTATTTTTTCGTTTTGGATATTATAAAGCTCGTCTTCATTCAATCTGGGAGTGATATTATCAGAAGAAAGGGCGATTATACCTTGATGGTTTAAATCACCGGTTTTCTTTTCAAAAAATTCTTTATCAGTATAGTTGATTTTTACGTTGTTTTGCTTAGCTGTTTTTTCTATTTCAATGAGTTTATTTTTTTTTGAATTTAAAATATATATTTCATTGATTTTTTTTCCTGATTTAAGCAGCTCTGTTACAGGGTTTATTCCAAAAACGTATTTCATATTAATTCCTTAATTTAAAAGAAGGTGTTCGACTTTATTCCACTTTTTAGTTTCTATAACTTCTTCGGGCAGTCCATGAAGTTTGTCATCTGTAATCAGAATGGATTTCAGTCCGTTTT
>CALGPD010000503.1 GCA_937960625.1 uncultured Spirochaetia bacterium
GCATTAAATAAAGTGAGAGTTATTATGATGAAAGTTAAAATTACAAAACTAACAAACGAAAAAAAAATTATCGATTTTTACAAAAATTACTTAAAAGGTGTTTATTCATTAATAAACAGAGATTTTTTTTCAACTGTAATTTTAAACAAAAAAACAGGAGATAAATACTCTAATAAAAAATATGATAATTTAACCATTCATGATTCTCATAATTTTTTTATTAGCGATAAGTTTTATAATAGAAATAATTAATTTAACATATCACCCGGTCACAACCGGTTTTGATATATAGCAGGCATAAAATAGCTTCCCCCCTATAAGCTAATATTGCAGAATAGCAAGGTCATAGTACCTTGCTATCTTTATTTATACCCTCATGAAAATATTTTTATAACAACATTATGGCGAAAAGGATTTTACTGTAAGCGAGCCGGTTTCGCTCAATATGGATATAACCCTCTTAGTTATATCCGAACTAAACTTAACCTCGAAACGGTGGTCAAAAACATAAGCTTTAACTTTCATTTTTATAACAGGAACTTCATTTAGAGTGGATTCAAAAGCCATTGATACGCTCTTTTTTAAATATGAATAAGGGGAAGCATAAACAGCTTCATAACCGGCCTGCTCCGCGGCTTCAATATCAATTGTATATGGTAAATAAATTTCCGTTACAACCTGACAGTTTAATTCCCCTGAATTTGCATTAGACACTTTTTCCGTTAAAATAGTCTTATTGGGAACAGTTATTGCGTTATCATCGGAAGTAACTAAAACAAACCTGCGTATACTTATATCCGTTACTTCGCCGTAATGGCTGCCTATTTTAATTTTATCTCCGATTGTAAATGGTTTCACAAAAATAATAATTATACCGCCGAATAAATTACCAATTATATCCTGAAAAGCAAACCCCAGCGCAACACCTAAGGAAAGGCCTAATGCAGTCAGCGTATCTTTTGAAATATGTAATACCCCGAAACTTATAAAAAGAATTGCTGTGGTATATATAACTAGTTTTGAAATCGGAATAAAACCTTTAATCTGAATGCGTTTTTGAGAATATTTTTCAGCTAATTTTTTAAGAATGGCAGAAATAATTTTCCCAACAATATATGTTAGAAATATTATTAATATGGTGGATAAAATTCTATTATACGTTATTTCTTTTAATATATTCTTCATATCACTTACCTAAAAATAAAAATAATTCTTACCTTTTAGTATACTGCTAATTTGTATCGTATAAACAGGATTAATTCTATAAAACGTCTTTTCGCCTGTTTCGTATTTCTCTAATATTTTTTGCTTTAATAAAAACGAAGTATAAACATTCAATCTTTCAATATTCATGCCTAATAGAAATACAAGTTCATCAAGCGTTAGAATTTCATGAATTAAAACAGCGGTTAAAATTAAAAAATATTCATTTGAGAAATCCTGAATAAAACTTAAATCACGAAAGTTTACTTCGCTAATATAAACGCGTTTATTTCTAACATAGGAAATTGATCTTAAAAAATGATGATATAGCGCGGGGAATACGTTCTCGCATTTATCAACGAGTTTGCCAAAATATTCATTTAAAATATAATTAGGCAAATCAGCATAAGATATTTCTCCTTTTTTTATTTTCTTTTTAGCTAATTTAACCTGATTCTCTGTAAGCCTTGGGTATATGGAAAAACCGCAATGCTCCGCTTTATTAATAAATATATTTTTTATATCCTTTGTTTTCATAAAATTAATTGAAATTTTAAAATCAAAAGTATCATTAACAGGCATAAATTGGGATATAAATTTATAAGAATGCTCGTTGATTGTGGCTATCCAAAGAATATTACCGCCTGCATTACCTATTAACGATAAAAAACTTAAAAAGGCTTTTATATTAGATTGGTCTTTAAAAAATAAAAAATGAATATTATCTAAAATAACAACGAGTTCTTTTTCCCTTGCTTTTAATGTTTCCACTGCTTTCTCAAGCGTTCCGGTGCCGGTAATTTTAATTAAAGTTTCATTAAAAATATTTTTGCGGAACTCATCAGGCTCAAATAATATTTTAACTATTTCAGTTCCTCTGGGAATTCTCTGCATTAATAAATCAATTAAAGCTGATTTGCCGCTGCCTTTTTTACCCACAAAAAGCATACTTGAAAGCGATTTCTCTTTCCATTTTGTAATAGCGGTTAATAACGGTTTTTTATAAGCATTAACAAAGTCCATGTATTCGTTAAGCTGCTTGTCACCGGTTAAATGAAATTCATGCTGCAACTCTTCAGGGATTACTCTTTGAAGCTGCTTATCATCTGTTTCTTCAATTGTTGTTAAAAACAAACCTTGATCAGTGCCTTTAGGTTTTAATACTTTAAGGGCGATAAGGCCTTTTTCCAGTAATATTGCGAATATATCCGTTACTTTAATAATTACGAAAAATATTCTTGAAAAAAGTTCAAAGCTATACCCGGGTTCACGAAATATCTTAAGATTTCCATATTTGTTTTCAATTGACAATAGTATTTCTGTTATTAAGTTTGTAATAAACCTTCCAATATTGGTTAGCAAGTTTGTATAGAACTCTTTTTTAAACACCTGTTTAAAAGACTGTTTTTTTATCTTTTTAACCAGTGAGAAAATCAAAGTATTCTTTTTAAGTAAAACTTTATACCTTGCATGCCTGATAGTGAAAATAATTAAATATCCGAAAACATAAATACCCAAATACGCTGCCGAACCAATTAGAATAACGGTTTTATTTGCTTTTAAAAAAATATGGAACCGCGCTGTAATTATAGAAGCATTCTGTTTAAATAAAGCAATTAAATGAATTACAGGCTGTTGTAACTCATTAGTTAAATATGAAATTTGCGATATTGATTGTTCATAAATAATTGACATATGAAATTTCAAAAATGAAACCGCATAGAGTAGAAAATATTTAACGTATAAAATATAGTATTCTATATGTGAAAAAAGTCTTGAAATCATATATACGTTATATTCCTGCCATCATCTTTTTAAGTTTATTTTTTTGCCTGAAAGTTAATTTTGAAATAAAATTTTCAATTCTTTCATTTTCAAGAAATATGTCATAATATTCCTTGCCTTTATCAAGTATCTTCGTTGTCCATAACTTTGAACCGCATTTCGGGCATTCGTTTTCATTTATAAATTCCCAAAAATTTGTAGTATGCTCGCATGACGGACAAGTAAAATCGAGTAAATTTGCTTGAGTTTTTATATCAAAGTTTTTTGTTACAAAGTCTTTATACTCTACACTTAGCTCCTTAAAGCGTGTTTTTTCTTTTTTTGTAGGTATTATCTTCGCTGATATATAAAAAAGAAAAAACAATAAAACTATGCAAAATATCAGCCAGGCAATGTATAAATTGGGCTTAGTTACTAATAGCATTAACAACGCAACTGTCTCCCAAAAAATAACAAAACCCAGCCTTTTTAAAATGGCTAGCATTGAAAACCTCCTATTTAATGAAACCTACAGAAACAATATTCCCGGCAATAAAATATGTAATAAACCAGCAATTATTCCCGCAAATCCAACCGGAATTTGCAGAATGGTAATTATTTTTTCCGTTCTTGATAATGTTTTTTGATCAATATGTTTACTAATGCGGATATAACCAAACATAAATAATAGAGTCATAGCGCTGCATACTATAAACGGTATTAAATCTCCGATTAACATGACTCTGTCAAAAGGAAACAAAGCAAAAATAAGCATTGATACTAAACCGTACAATCCCATTTTTATCTGGAACCGCCCTTTTTGAAGAATTGATTTAAGCTCTTTATTTAACTTAGGTATCGAAGGAAGCACCGATATGATTCCTCCGCAAAGTAAAAAAAACGTTGCTATGAAAAAAAATGTAACGCGTAAATTCATAATTACTCCGCATATAGTAAATAGTTATTATTACTTATTTTAAGTATCGGTTTAAATATCTAATCAGGCGTGAAAATCATATTTTTAAAATATTTTTTTAAAATATGGATTTTACCGGTATTATTTAAATTTTAACTCCAAGCAAATTAAATGTATTATTAATATACTATTAAATATATTATATTTACTTTGATGAATTTATCAGCTATCGAACACATAGCCCCTATTACTAAGCAAACAATAAAAGACTTTAAACGTTGCAAAAAATACGTTTGGCATAAATTT
>CALGPD010000504.1 GCA_937960625.1 uncultured Spirochaetia bacterium
ATTAAAAGTGTATTCAAGTTTTGTCTTTTTATTAAAGCTTTAATTCCTGCTTTGAGTTTATTATATACATTTTTTCAATCTGAATATATTTTGTGTTATACGCGTTCATTTTGGTATTAAGTATAGTTCAAATAGAAAAACAACGCAGATAGTAATGAAAAAATAAAGAAAATCATTATCAATCCTTGAACCGCGGTTTTTACCATTCCTTTGGATTTATCTTCATCCCTAAAACTTAAGAAAAATTCATTTTTACTTTCTTTTTCCGGTGTCATTCTAAGTTTACCGTATTTATCATCAATAACTCCGTAAGCGAAAACTGTAGAATGAACGGGTATTACTTTTTCTATTAAATGAAACCCCGTTGTTTTTTCATCTTCAGAAACAGTGACACTTAATAAATCGATATCCAAATCTTTATACTTAAACTTTAATCCATGTCTTTTGTTATCATATAATATTTTTTCATCTAAAACGGTTTTTAGCCCGTATGCCTCATTTTCTAATATTTCGTTGTTATTATAGCCGTATGGTTTATTATCTTGTGTGGAAATAAATATTTTTTGGCTTTCATTTTTAAAATCAGAAATGTAGAAATCCCTTACCATGGTTTTATTGCTTTGAAGTAATTTTTCTTTTGCTTTCCATTCAATAACGGTTTCTCCTGTTTTCGGGTTAATTTTTCTGTATTTTTGATTGTATACGCGGTTTACCGTAGTTGAGGAATATATGCATTCCTGTTTGGATAAGAGAGAAACAACAGGGTTTTCACACGTTGCAATGCCTTTTATTTTTACTTTCTCCCTAAACGAACCCGCGCCTATTTCATCTGAAATATAATTGTCAATGTCAACGAGTTCGCTGATATTTTTAGCAGGAAATTTTTTAAACCCTCTTAACCGTTTTGTTTCCATTATCCATCCAATAAATGAAAAAACTGCGAATACTGCTGAACCAATACCTATCCAGAAATGCATGATTTGCTCCTTGATATATTTTTTCATACAATAAAATTTAACACTGTATTCCGGAGTATTGATATAAAAGGTTCTTTTTTGCAGTTTTAGATTAATCTAATCATCAAGGGGAATTATTTCTTCTGGCGTTGCAAATATTGTGTTTTTATTCTTCATGATACTTTTCAGCTGGTTTAAAAAATTACACGTTATTTTATAATTGCCAACGTAGAAATTTCCTGTAGACAACGGCTGAAAAATAATTTGAATAAAACGGGGCTGCAAATCGGTTATTTTTTTTAAAAGTAGCCCTGTTAAAGATTTAGCAAGAGTATCTTTTTTTATTTCCTCAAGACAATTATTATAAAAATTTATATATACTAAAATTCTTTTTTCATTGGTTGGTCCGTCTGCTGTATGCCACATGTCGTTTTCAATTTCGAAAAATATATTGTTTATTATATCCTTTATATCTTTATTTATCGCGAAACCTTCTTCTTTGAGAAATATGGTTGAAAATTCCTTTGCAATTTCCTGAATATTTTTTGTATCAATAATATCTTTGGGATAATAATATTTAATAATCGGCATTTCCATCTCCTGTTTAGACTACTTTATTGAAAATAAAAAACTTGCTTGTTGAATTTTAACATTATTAGAGAATGGAATATTCTAAAAATTATGATGTTTTATAATTATTTTATCCGAAGATTTTTTTCATTAATTCATGACTGATTTCAAATCCGCCAACAAAAAAATCACCGTTTTGTATTTTTTCAAATACTATATAAACATCATTCGGTTTAAATAATGAATTATTTTCTGAAAATAAATTTATAGCTTTTTTAACAATGTTTGATTTTATTTCCCGGTTAAAAATTTTTTCAAGGTAACTTATGTATATTATCAGTTTTTTATCAGGTTTAATGGATGAAGCAGTAATCCAATTTTCATCAGCTATGGGGAAAAATATATTATGAGCGATATTTTTAGTTTTTTCATTCAAAGGTAATCCTTCTTGGTTAATCACAAACTTTGAAAAGGTACGGGCTTTTTCCGATAAGTCAATTTCATGCTTGATGTTTTGTGTGAAAACGTATTTTATAACCGGCATATATAACTCCTTAGAAAATATTGTTTATATAATATAGCACGAACGTTCGTTTTTTAAAAGAAAAATAATATTTTGTTCAATATCAGGATTTTTTTTATGTG
Source organism: uncultured Spirochaetia bacterium (assembly GCA_937960625.1). Classification (GTDB taxonomy): domain Bacteria; phylum Spirochaetota; class CALGPD01; order CALGPD01; family CALGPD01; genus CALGPD01. The sequence goes on from CALGPD010000504.1 coordinate 2,172, forward strand.
AAATTATTATAAAGGATTAATTTTTTTTATCAGGTTCTTATAGAATTTAAAATTTCAGTTATTTTAGTCAAACAAAGATTATAAGCGTTTTTTTCTTCAATAAAAGTGTAAAACCAAATTGCACCTCTTATCATGGAAATTATCTCAAAAACAAATTTTTCCGGTTCAATTTGCTTTTGGATTTGTTTTTTGTCAATTGCTGTTTTTACTTCATTCTTTAAAAATTTAATCCAATTATTCATAATTTCTCTTAGCTTTTCTTTAAGAATTCCGTTTTCAAGTGAAACTTCAACTGTTGTTTTATAAAAGAGACATCCTCCTACAATTTCTTCGTTTTGTAGGTAATTAATCCAATTTTCAAAAAAAGCATATAACCGATTTATTCCGTTTTCAATTTTCTGAGCAGGTATAATAACGTTTTTCAAAAAAATTTGCTTTGCTTCTTCAATAATGCTTAACAATAAGTTTTCTTTTGAACCAAAATGTGAGAATAAACCGCTTTTGCTCATACCTGTTTCGGCAGCTAACTTTCCAATAGAAATAGCGCTAAAACCGCTTTGGGATGCAATTTTTAACGCGTTGTTTAATATTATTTTTTTTGTTTCCTGGGATTTATTCATTAGAATAAATCTATCAATAATACTTTCCTTAGCATACCGCCGCTGAGAATTTTTTTAATAACTATTTTATCTGAACCACAAATTTTCATAACTACATGAAAGAAAAAGTCTTTTATACCCATATCATATTACAACGTAGGAAACGCGTTAAGGAAGGTACAAGATGATGGATTTTATAAAGGAATATAAAATTATTGCAAATATTGCCTCAGGAGGAATGGGGAGAATTTATAAAGCGGTTCATCCCGCATTAAAGAAAACTGTAATCATAAAAGAACTAGCTAAAAGCAACAGCAAAGAAATGCAGGAGCGTTTTGAAAGAGAAGCAACAATTATGATGAGTTTAAGGCATGAAAATATCGTGCCTGTATATGATTATTTTGTTGAGGGAAATAAACGGTATATTGTAATGGAATATATTCAGGGTATTACTCTTGCTCAGTTAATAGAAGAAAGAACAAAGCTGGATATACTC
>CALGPD010000505.1 GCA_937960625.1 uncultured Spirochaetia bacterium
GTGCCGACTCCCAACCGTTTCTGGCCACCAATTACGATGATGCAAAAAAACTCTCTTTAAAAGTGCATAATCAACGGGACGTTTTAATTCAAGAAGTATATGATACTATATTAGAGTTAGTCAATCTTGTGGGCGGGAATTTAAAAAAAGCATGGAATACTGATCATTTTGATTATACAACTCCGTATATTGCTGCGGGTTCTGAAAAACCTCTTGAGGTTGCCCCCGGGTTTGAGTGTTATTCTATTCATTTTAAGATAGATGATATTGCATTTTTTGCAAAATTAGCTTTTTTTGATGATGCGCAATTAAGCGGTAATTACGTTGTAAATAAAATTAATCAGAATGAAGACACTAAGAAAACAATATTAATTGTCGATGATTCATCTCTAGCAAGAAAAACCATAAAACGGGAATTAAGCGGAGAATATAATTTTTTAGAAGCGTCAAACGGAGAAGAAGCAATCGAGTTGGCTAAAAAATATATGCCTGATTTAATAACAATGGATATTGAGATGCCCGGAGTAAATGGTTTTTACGTTTGCTTATCATTAAGAGAGAGCCCTGTAACGCATGATATACCAATAGTCTTCGTTACTGCTAGAAAATCTTCAGCTGACCTTGCAAAAGGATATTATGTAGGCGCGATTGAATTTTTCTCTAAACCTATTGTAAAAAATGAACTACGGGATTTCGTTGTTGAATTATTTAAATCCAAGGAAAAAAACAACGAAACAGTTTTATTGATTGAGGAAAACCACATTGAGAGATATAATGCGAGGTATATATTAAAACGCTTTGGGTTTAACGTTCTGGAAGCAAGAGATGGAAAAGAGGCAGAAAAATATTTCAACCACAAAGAAGATATATCTTGTATTGTAGTCCAATTAAAAGAACCAATGGAAGAGGCGTTTAATACTATTTGTAAATTTAAAGCGCATAAACATTTTCAATATGTACCAATAATAACGTGTTCACCCTATATCGGAAGAAAAATACTTAAAAAAGCATTTGATGCGGGTGCAGTTGATTTTATAAGAAAGCCATATATGGTTGAGGAATACATTGCAAGAGTCCGGTCAAATGTGTTATTGAAAAGTTCGTTTTCTGAAATTAATGAAAAGAGAATTGAACTTGAAAAAGTAATTAGAACAAGGGATAAATATTTCCATTTTATTATTCATGAATTAAGAACTCCGTTAAATTCTATTTTGAGTTTTAATAAATTTAAACAACAGAATATGGTAGATTTGGAAGAAAGCGAAAAAATTGATTCCATTATAAATGATGAATTGTTTAACTTAATGGAATTGATAAACAGTATACTGGAAATCTCAAGAATAGAAAACGAAAAAGTCGTTCTCGAACCCGATGAGTTTAAAGTTAATCTCGTTGTTGATTCCGCTTTTAATATACTTAACGTTTTAAGTAAGGTTAAAAGTTTAAACCTTGAACTTAAAATTGAAAAAGACCCAATTATTATCGCAGATAAACAAAAGTTTAAAGCCATATTAATCAATTTGATTTCCAATGCCATTAAATATACTTCAACAGGAAGCGTAAAACTTAAATACAAATTAGAAAATGGTTTTCATGTATTTCAAGTAACAGATACCGGTATTGGTATACCTCAGGGGTATACTGACAAGATATTTAAAGAATATCAAAGAGTAACTGATAAAACGGATATTAGAGGAACGGGTATTGGCCTTGCTCTTGTAAAAAAATACGTTGAGGCGCATGGAGGAGAGATTTCTGCACAGAGCCCGGGTATAGGACAGGGTTCAACTTTTACTTTTACTATCCCTGATAATATCCAGCTTGATAATTAATATGCAAAAAAAATAGCAGGAAAAAATCCTGCTATTTAATTTATTTTAGTAATTTTGTATTTATTTTAAACTTATATCTATTTTTTAGTCTTTGGAATAAATTATTCTGATATCTTTGCAACTGGATAAACTTAAGCCTGTTAATGATATGGCCTTTTGCCTGCTTTAAAGTAACTTTTTTAAACCGTGTTTTTTTATAAGAATTATAAAACTTTCTTATTTGAGCCATTGTCGGCTGTTTCGCTTTAGGGCGGAAAGTTATTGCTACAAAAGACTGAAGGTAAAGAGTTTGATAAACAAAGTTAATATTCTTTTTGTAACGGCTACTTGTTAAATAACCTTTATTTTTTGCAAAAAAGTATAGGAAATAAATATCTGTTAACTGCCGGAAAAGAGTTTTTCTCATTTTAATACGGTAACTTTTATTATTGTTATATTTATTAACCTGTTTTTTTGCTGCATTAACTGTCAGGTATCGAATAATATCTGTTTCTGCTTGATACATATTAATAATTTGATTATTAAACTTTATCAGCCAGTATCGATTTTTAGCATTACTCATTTGTGATAAAGTATATGTATCTTTTGTGTATTTATCGATTAAATTCTGTTCTAAATCATCATTATAGATAATCCGGTTTGAGCCTTGAACTGAATTGATAAATTTTGCAAGTAAGAATTGATTTTGCCTGTGAAGATAAACTCTAGCAATAGTTCTTTTCATTTGTTTAAAAGGTTTATTCCTAAACCTGGGCTTAATCATACCTCTTTTTAACATCACTTTATGCATTTTTTTAAGTTGAGCATCAGTCGGCTCTTTCATAAAACGGGAAACGTGATAATATTGAACAAATTTTGCAATCGCGTTTTTATATAATAATTTTGATAAAGCGGATTTTAATTTCGGCCGTCTCTTAACATAGTTTTCCTTGGCATATTTTAACAATATTTTTTTAACTAAATAATTTGCATAAAAATATTTAAGTATAAACTTTTTATCTTTTATATATTTTGAAATATTTTTCCCTTGATTATTCAGCTTTAAGTAAATTTTAAAGTCGTTGATAAAGTCATTGTATGAAAATTCTTTACCTTCGACTTTTAATAGCCAAGAATCCGCAAATGAATTCACAGAAACTAAAAATATAATTAATAATATTAGTATTTTTTTCATTTTACCTTCCATTAATTTTTAACTTTTATTCAGGTTATTTAACACCTAAATATAATAAAAAAACGAAAAAAATCAATGATGAATAAATAATGTTGATTTTTAAATAAACATCACGAAAAGCAATTTTTATAAAAAAATTTATGTTCAATACAATAACCAATAAAACGGAGCAAAATATGAAAGATATTCTCATCGTAGATGATTCCTTGTTAATGCGTAATATTATTAAAAATAATTTATCTAAAGAATTTAGAATCTCAGGTGAAGCAAAGAACGGTATAGAAGCGGTTGATATGGCCAAGAAATTGCAGCCTGATATTATAACAATGGATATTACAATGAATGGTAAAAACGGGCTGGAAGCAGCAAAAGAGATATTATCGTTTAAACCCGATACTTCAATCGTTATGATATCCGCATTGAATGAACAAAATATGTTGTCCGAAGCTATTAAAGCAGGCGTTAAGGAATTTATAGTAAAACCTTTTACTCCAGCTCAATTAGAAGAAAGTATCAAAAAAGTAGCAAGTAAAATGTAACTTTTTATAAAAGAGGCTGTATAAAATAAAACAGGGACATTTAAAAAATGTCCCTGTTATTGCCCAAGGCCTGACTCGAACAGGCACGCTAAGTAAATAGCACGGGATTTTAAGTCCCGGGTGTCTACCAATTCCACCACTTGGGCAATTTTGTTTTAGGCGGCAGTGAGAATCGAACTCACGATCGCGATTTTGCAGACCGCTCCCTTAGCCACTTGGGTATGCCGCCGTCCAGCATATAATATATATTACTACGGCAAAAAGTCAAAAAACTTTTATAATTTTTTGCAAAATTGTATCTAACAATATAACAATTCAGGATTTAATATCAAAGTAAAAATTATATATAATCAAGAATTTGTTTTATATTAGTTACAATGATTTCAGCCTTCTCAATTTCATTGCTTGCAAAACCATAACTACAGCCGATAAACGGGCATTGTATTTTTTCTGAAGCTTCTAGGTCACTTGACCTGTCACCTATCATAAGTATTTCTTCACTTGAAACCGAATGAACGCTCATATAGTTTTGTAAAATATGAGCTTTTTCTGTAATTTCTTGTTCATCAATTGCTACTAATGGAAGAAAAAAGTGTTCTAAATTAAAGGCGTTTAAAATTTCTTTTAAATACTCTTTCCTGCCGTTAGAAGCAATCGCTAACGAATATCCCCTGCCCTTTAACTGCTCCAAGGTTGAATAAACATCGGGAAAAAGCCTTCCGCCTTTGTTTGAAATTTCTTTTAAAAAGAAATCAAGAACTAATTTAGAAAGTTCCTGTAATCTTTCATCACCTGTTAATTCCGGAAACAGGTTTTGGAAAATAATCCTAACAGGCTGTCCGATTTGATGTTCCAGTTCCTCAAGGCTGGGTTTTGCTAAATTCATGTTATATTTGGCATTGAAACTATCAATACCCGTATGATATGACGGTAATAATATACCTTCGGAAGTATAAATTGTTCCGTCCATATCAAAACATATTAATTTAATATCTGATATATGTTTATCCGTAACCATTATTTCTCTTAGTTAAATATATTTTTGAGGCATAAATATATAAAATTCTATATGATTTGTCCAATTAGTGAGTTTATTTTAATTATTTTTCACTATCACTGGTATCAAGGTTGCCAAGCAAATTTGCATTTAAAGCCAGCCATGAATTAAAATACGCTTTTTGAACGTCAATCATATTATTCCACGTGTCTGTAAAAGGAACAGTCTTGGAAAGTATTTTAACGAAATCGTTATTCCATTTTAGAAGTTCATCCATTCTCATTTTTTTAAAGTCATTAAACAATGAATTATCAAAAAGTTTATGGCCGAAAAAGCCATTTAAGTATTTAGCAGGGTTAAGCATATTTCTCCACCTTGGTATTTCATTATTTTTATTTTACCACATCAAAATTAAAAAAAAAGTAAAATAATTTTTTTTAATCACCAGGCCTTGCGTAGCAATAAATACAACGGGATTTACATGCCTGTTTCCTGTAGTCCCCAATATCAATAGATTTAGTACAAGCGCAATATTCTCTGCTTGGATATTTAGCTGTGCTTACTTTACTTTTACCAAGAGAGTTTAACAAATTGCCGTCAATGCAGCTTGATTTCTTTATTCCTTTTATTTTTAATAAATCAGAATCGCAGCAGGAATATAATTGAATTTTATAATTTTTAGCCGTTTCAAGCATTTCTCTAGCTATTTGCAATTTCGAGGTTTCATCCGTATTAATTATTTCTATATCCAGGTTTCTTTTTTTAATTCTAGTTTGAATTTTTTTGTAAGGAAAAGCAAAAGACGTTACACATTTTTTTACTCCTGCGTTATTCATTTGTGAGCACAATAATTTAAATTGTTTACCGGTGTAATTAGAGCCGGAAGAATAGAAAAATAAAGGGTCAAACCTCCACATTATTTTTTCACTGCCGAATATTGAGCAAAGTTTTTCTATCTGTTTTATTTGTATATCCGTTTTTATAGAGGCCGGAGCTGTTATTTCGTTTTCGTTATTGACAGTAAAGTGAAAGTATAAATCATAATCACTAAAAAAATCATTATGCTTTAAAAACGTTGAATAATCTCTTGACCAGAAAACAATCCAGGCATTTATATCCGTGGTTAATTCAATCTTTCTTGCGTTACCCGGATAAAAAGGATTATCTACGAATACATAGCCCTTTTTAATTTTTTCAATAAACCATGTTAGATAATAAGCAGGAATATCAGTTCTTCTTGAAACTGAAAGAACGTTTTTAAGTTTACTCATTGCTTTTTCCTAAATGCAGATTTTTTGTGAAAACTATAAACAAAATAAAATACACTATTGTTTTTTTCATAAAATACGAAAATAAAAATAAAACGGGAATAATTCATGAATAATACTTTACTTACAATTTCACTACCAACCATAGGAATTAATATAATTTTATTTCTCTTTACGTTATTTATTCATGAATCAGGCCATCATTTGTATAGATTAAAATTTACTTATTTTCCAAATCAAAAAAAAGTAATAAGCCCTGATGCGTTTGGAACTTTTTTAATTCCTTTATTTTCTATTTTCTCAAGCAGCGCAGCCGCAGGATATTCCCGGATTAATAAAGAAGACCACTATTTAGATAATTCTAAAATGGTAAAAGTATTAATAGCGGGGCCTTTGGCAAATTTAATTATTTTTTCATTATTGCTTATATTTATTAAAATTTTATACTCTGTTAATGCATTTAATGATAATTCACTTAGTATATTTATCAAGAATTTTTTAGTATATTTCTGCACCGTTCAATTAATGTTTGTAATAGTTAATTTTATTCCAATACCACCGTTAGACGCGGGACAGTTTTTAATGAAAACATTAAACGTAAAAGGAGAAAAATTCGGTATTATCGGTGGATTTACAATTCTAATTTTAGTTTATTTGGGCATCATAAAGTGGTTATCAGAGTATATATTCAATATAGTAAATCTATTGGCATTTAATTCAAATTACTTTATATTTATTCCTTTAAGCCTGATTACCTTAACCGGTGTATCGTATTTCATATTTCCCTATAATTTTAGTAATAAAAAGAGTAAAACGGATAGTGAAAACATCTTGCAAGAAAAAAATAAAGAGTACATTTCTGATATAGTGAATAACTTAATAAAAACTCAAGATGTTGATTGCATAATTCATGTTAATACGTCCTCTGATAATACAATCCCTGATAATAAGTCCGGAATATTCTCAGAAAATAGTTCCGGTGATTATGATAATTCACCTTTTGACAATAAAAAGTTTAGATTTAAAAATACACGACAGTTAAAAACTTTGAACAAAGATAATTACTTGCAGGTTCAAGAAAAACAAAAAGATATTATTATTGTTGAAAAAGAACCTGAACAAACAGAATTAAATCTTAAGAGTCAAAAGCTGACTGCAAAAAAATTATTAAAAAAATTAAAGAACAAACCTGATATAATAGAAACTACTTTTATTGAAATGCAAGATTTAGAATATAGGGAAAAAACGCATTATTTAAAGATAGAGCCAGCGAAAAAAGATAAAATACATACTAATAAAGTGGAAATTTTAGTTAATAAAATCATTGATAATGAAATTTTAAATGAAAATGAAATCTTTCTATACCGTAGAATTAAAAAATTAAATTTCAGCATAAAAGATATATGTGAAGAAACTTTATTTAAAATTTCTGATACTAAGTGTAAATTATGCTTGAATTACAATACTTGTTTAAGCCGTGCGTTTGCTGATGTAGATTTAAGAAATACTTCAGAATTAAATAATATTATTTAGATTAAGGGTGAACCACCCGCTATTATATGAATAAAACCTGCGCCCATTGCGGCAAAGCCTACAGGAATTCTGAATTTTTCAAGATTTTCAAGAAAAGATTTCCGCTTTTCTTCGTTCATATTAAAAATATTTAATATGCCGTTATTAGTGATTAACCCTGCGCAAACAGCAAGTACTGAAGGAATTAAATCACCAATAAAAGGTGTTGGCAATGTTTCTTTAACTGAATAATCCGGCCCGAAGAATTTCCAAACACCGACAAAAACCGTAATCCATGCAACAACATCCATTGCTTTTTCAATTATACCTGAAATGTCTTTAAGAACAGGGTATTTACTTTGAAGGTAGTTAAAGGAAGCAATAAATCCGCATATTAAGAGAGCTAATCCTAAAATCATATTCACTCCATATTATTTTGTTAATGGTTTAAAATCTATATTTTTATTATTCATTAGTTTTTTCATATTGCCAAAATATACTTCAGGTTTTTCAATATATACCACGTGTCCGGTTTTTTCAACCGAAATAAACATGGAATTTGGAATTACATCGCAAACCTTCTTTTGAACCCATTCAGGTATCAAAATATCCCTTTGTCCGCCCATTACTATTGTGGGAATTTTTATTTGTTTAAATTCATCCAGCTTGTTTTTTAGGTTATCAAAGTAAAGTTCTTGTGTTTGAATTAAGCGTACTAAGGAGTGAATTCTATCCTTATACCTGTCATATAGTTTTTGCCTCATATTATCAAGCATTGGTTCTACTTTAATATAAAAATCTTCACTAAAGATTCTTTCATATAAAAGTTTAGCAAAAAGTTCAAAAGGCGCGTCTTTAAGTAATAACTCGGAATTTTTGCGGTTAATATCGTAAAGTTTTTCATAAGTGATATTAGCTCCGGAAATAGTTAATGTCATTAACCGGTCCTGATATCTCCTCGCATATTCAAATCCTACGAAACCGCCGAACGAAATTCCTGAAAGGTGTATTTTATCAATACCTAACTCATCCAGTAT
>CALGPD010000506.1 GCA_937960625.1 uncultured Spirochaetia bacterium
TAGTAATGGAATAAAAAACCTAAAACTATAATAGGGACTAATGGTAAGGACACACTAAATTGATCCGTAGTAATTATTTTTATCAACTCTCTGGAAAAAAGCATAAGTGTAATAGCAATTAGACAAATAATTTTGTTGTAATTCCTTAGCATTAGATTGATTGATTTATAATTATTTATTTTCAGTTTCTCATAAAAAATTGGTAACCATGAACGGTTAAACGCAATAGAAATAGTATTCATAATAAGCCCTATACGGTAAGCAAATCCATAAAGGCCCGCAGCAGATTGGCCTTGTAATTTATTAATTATAATGATATCAAATTTATTTAAAATAAAGCCAGAGAAATCATTTAGAATCAATGGTAAACTAAAAAATAAGGCAATCTTTATATATTTAAAATCCAATTTAAACTTAATATATTTTACAAATCTAATAATTATGTATAACACTATTAAAGAAAGAAAAAAGATATGAGAATAAATTCTTCCCATATATTTATTTTTTTCAAGTAGATACATTAATAATATTGCAGCAAAAGTAACGACTATTTCATTTATTAAGGTAACAACCGAGTATTCGTTACTCCGTTTGGAGATAGATAAAAAATCTTCATAACAAGTATAAAAAACGCGCATTATTGTATAAATAATTGCAATATAAAATAAAATTGATGAAATACCGAAAAAATTTGACAATGGTGTTCGATAAATCCAAAAAACCACTAAAAATATCAAATTCATTATAAAAACAAATAAAAAATTAGAATTAACTAAAGATTGATAATTAATCTTATCATCAAAATAAAATCTGGAAATAGCATTGTTTAAACCTAAACGGAAAAAAACTAAAAAAATTGCTGCTATGGTATAAAAGATTTCTATAATCCCAAAACCATAAGGATTTAATATTCTCGTTACTATTGGCAGCGTTAAAAAAGTAACTACTTTCCCTATCATATCAACAGTAACATATTTTCTTGCATGTTTAAAAAATTCGAAGTTATCTTTCCCTAATAAAACAAATAAATATTTTGAGATATTTTTAAACACAATATTTATCCAATAAATTTTATAAAAATGAACGACTATTCATTTTTATAAATATAATAAAAAAAATCAATTCTTAATAAAAATTTGAAAAATTATCATAAAAAATAATCTTCACTTGAAAAATAAAATAAATATTAACAATTATATCCTTATTTCATAACAAATATTTTTTTCGTTTTTATTATCAAAATACAGCTATCATCAATAGAAAAAAACTTGACCTTGAAAGATGAATTGATATAATGACTCATGATTTTCGGGGAATAAAATATGATGAAAAAGCCTATAATAATTATCATATATCTTTTACTACCTTTTTCCGCTTTTCCAGCCCAATCTACGCAAAAGCCTAAACAAGCAGACAGTCAACTTAATAAACCTAACCGGTCATCTAAACAGACTGAAATAACGAATAAACTTAATGCAATAATAAATGAAATAAAAAAACTCAGAAAGGATTTTGAAACCTTAAATAAAAAGTTAGAAAAAATTTTAAAAACAAATAGAAAACCAAAACATGATAAAAATAAAATAAAAAAGAACGAACAAAAGCCAAAAAGAATTATCTCAATAAAAAAACCTGTAAAAAAATATAAATTTTCATTTTCAAATTTAAAATTTAGAAATGATTTTCTTCCAATATTTATGATAGATTATAATAATAGCAGCATCAATTCTCCGCATAACCCTGAAATTATTGAAATATTAAAATATTCCCCCGGTTTCTCCGTTGCTCCTATTAACGGTTCCGGTTATGAAGCTCCCATTAAAGTAAAAAGCTTCTCCGGTAACTATAATGACAACGTAATTTCAATTAACAGTATTCCCATCTACAACCGGTTTGACAGAAGTTATCAATCAGGCGGCCTGAACTCCAACATGTTTTCAGGAGTGCAAGTTTATCCATTTTATAGTCAAAACGGCATTGGCAATGGTATTACCGGTATAAATATTACAACGTATAAACCTGCTAAAGGAATGCATTATGAAGCCGGTTTTTCTTACGGAACCGGTGGTTATAATAATTTAATTAATACTTTCGCCAGAGGGTCGTATAAAAACAACGGGTTTTTTGTCACAGGTTTCGGTTCTTTCTTCGGACATAGCACTGTTTACATGCCTTCTTATTCACATACAAATTTTCTGTCTGAAGAACGGATCAACAGCAACGCAAAAAACGTAAACGGCTTAGTCGAATTCGGTTTTAATAACGAAAAGAAAACTAAATATATTAATGCATCTGTTCTGTTTGTTAATCGTAACAACGGCTTGTCAGGGCCGGATAAGTACTGGACAGGGGAAATAACGCCCAACAACAGGTATATTGAAAAAGGATATTATATTAGCATTGATGCGGGAATAAAATTAACGGATAAAATTAGTATTAAGCTGAAGCCTTTTATCAATTATACGGTTTCAGAAGAAAAATTAACCGATCTAACGAATAATCATCTTGATTTAAGGATTGGACAATTCGGATATAAAGGAGCAATAATATATAATTATAACAATCATTTTTCAATTAGCTTAGAAATACAACAAATGCTATGTGTTTATAATTATGCTGATAAAGAAAACCCAAATGATAATTTCGGTGATGTGAAAGAATTAATTTCATATTTTTATATTGAGGCTAAAGTTAGTTTTTCATTTATTTTAATCTATTCAACACTGGGATTATTAATTCATAAATCTTACGATGACTATTATTTACCCGGACAAGGCACACATTTTAAAGCAAGCCTTGGTTTAATATTCCGAATAATAAATAAACTTTTACATTTTCGTTTTCAAATAAGCAACCCATTAAGGC
>CALGPD010000507.1 GCA_937960625.1 uncultured Spirochaetia bacterium
ATATATAACCGCTATCATCATAAACACAGCCTTGCAGAGGAAACTTTTATATACCGGGGCGGAAAATTAAGAACTGCGGAAACTTATTTATATAATCAAATAAACAGTTTTCAAAAAACTTTAATTCCCTCTCGTGACGGCAAAACAATAAAAACAAATAAAGCTATGGCTTCATACAGGGAATGGCTTGACAATGCCTTTAAAAAACGCGATGTATTTATTTTTGGTAAACAAGGAGCTTTTTTCGAAAATGCCATTATAGCTGATTATAACGTTTTAAATAATCTGCCCGATGTGGACTGTAATTTTTCAATTGATAAAATAAAATTGGATACAGAGGGTTTAAAACATCAGCTTAAAAAAATATTAAATGAATTTAAACAGGCATCCATACCATTTACTGATCCTGCATTGCGAGTACAATTTGCGCGTTTTGAAAAAAAAGATGAATATTTTAATTTTATCCTAAAAAAATCAGTAAAATTATATGAAAAATTGTTATCAGAAATTTAAATTTTTTTTGCATTGCATAGGGTGCAATTTACACTATAAATGTACAAAATGTAAGGTGATATAGTAAAATCAATGGTTTTTCAAGTTTTTTTATCAAATTATAATGAATGTGAATTTAATTTCCAGATTACTCTTGAATTCTGCATTCACATTTATTATAATATTTTTTGATTGCGAGGGTCTTTATGCTTTACGATGATATTAATTCGGACTTCATGCAGGCAATCAAAGCCAGAGATGATGTTAAAAAAGATGTGCTCGGTATAATTAAATCTGAAATAGAATACGAAGCAAAACAAAAAAAAGATAAACTTTCTGATAAAACTGTAGTAACTGTTTTAAACAGGCTCATAAAAAGCTGCCGTCAAGCGCATGATGTTTATAAAAGAAAAGCTCAACCCGAGCTTGCTGATAATGAATTAAAAGAAATAAAAATAATTGAAAAATATTTACCGGAACAATTATCATTAACTGAATTAAAAGAAATTATTCAAGATAAAATAAATGAAATAGGCGCAAAGGGTCCAAAAGATATGGGACGTTTAATGTCTGTAGTTATGAAAGATGTTAAAGGCAGGACTGAAGGCAAAGTTGTTAATTCGCTTGTAAGAGATATTTTAACCGGTTAAACCGAATTATTTTACGGAAGGTTAAATTAAAAATTGCGTATACCTAAAAATACAATTGACAGAATTAAACAGGAAGCAAGGGTCTCTGATGTTATTGGTGAATATGTTACTTTAAAAAAATATGGTAACAATTATAAAGGATTATGTCCCTTTCATAACGAGAAGACACCCTCTTTTTCAGTTAATAATGAAATGAAAATTTATCATTGTTTCGGTTGCGGTGTTTCCGGAGATGTTTTTAAATTTTTAATGGAATTTAAAAATATATCCTATCCTGAGGCTATACGTGAAGTTGCCGCAAAATACGGCATTAAAATTGAAAAAGGCAGCCCCTATGCTGATTCCGCTTATGGAGAAAAAGCCGGTGTAGCGATTGATATTTTAAATAATGCTTCCATGGCTTATTATAGAAATCTGATTAAAAATTCTCCTCCTTATAATTATTTAATTAAAAGGGGGCTTGATGACCATGACATTCATAAATTCAAACTCGGATTTTCTCCGGATTCATGGGATTTTATATTTAACTATTTAAAAAATAAAAACTACAAACAAACAAGTATTGAATATGCTGGATTAATAAAAAAATCAGAAAAATCAAATAAATTTTATGACCGTTTCAGAAATAGGATAATTTTTCCGATTTTAAATGAGAAGGATAATGTAATTGCATTCGGCAGCAGGGTTTTAGAAGGGGATAGTTCTCCGGCGAAATATATAAATTCACCCGAGACCGCGTTATTTAATAAAAGAAAGGTATTATACGGTTTAAACCTTGCAGGTAAACATTTCCGGGATAAGGGTTATGCAATTATAACTGAGGGATATTTTGACGTTATCGCTTGTCATAAATTCGGTTTTGACACCGCGGTGGCAACTTTAGGTACATCTGTATCCAAAGACCATTTTTCAAAGTTATCCAGACATAGGGTAAAAGAAATTTATCTCGTTTTTGACCCTGACGAAGCGGGTATTAAGGCTTGTTTTAGGGCAATTACCATTGGCTCTGAATTTGACTTTACTTTAAAAGTAATTTTGCTTGATAACGGCTATGATCCTATGGATTTTTTAATGGAATACGGAAGGGAAGCTTTTTTGCAGAAAATGAAAAATGCAGTATCACCCGTAGATTTTGTACTTGAAACAGGCAAACGTGAATATGATTTAAATAAACCGGATTCACGTATAGGATATTTGAAATATCTTTTTTCATTTATAAAAAACATTTTCGACCAATCATTACAGGACTTTTTTTTAACTCGCATAGCAGATGTTACAAAATTATCTGAAAGAGAAATTAGAGAACAATATGTTAAAGAGAATAAACGAGTTATAAAAGTATTTACTAAAGACGAGAAGGTATTACAACGGGAAACCAAGCTTGAGAGGGAACTATTATTCGTTTTGTTTGCAAATCCGCATTTATTTAAACAATATTTTAACAATATTCATCATGATTTTTTTAATGATGAATTTTCTCGTAAAGTTTATAAAGCAGGGGTTGAAAAATATAAAGAAATTGGTAAATTTGAATTGTCGGAAATTCTTGAGGCAATTGAATATATCTTCGATAAACAAGAAGAAAGAAAGTATTTTTCAGATGAATTGTTTAAAGAGATATATGTAAAAAAGCCCGAGTTACAGGTTGATTTGTTGTTAAAAGAAATCAGAAAATTAAAAATTGAAGAACGTATAAATGAAGAAAATAAAATTATTAAAGAACTTGAACAAAAAAACCCCGATGAGGATGTTGAAGAATTATTGCTTGAACTTGAACATATTAATAAAGAAAAGTTTAAATTAAATAGGGCTTTACAGTCCGCAAAAAAATTTTAGAGGTGATTTTAGCTTATGATTGAGATAGTAAAAATGCCTGAGGTTCAAAAACTCATTGCTCTCGGTAAATCCGGAGGTGAGGTAACCTATGATGAAATGAATGAAATCTTGCCTGAAAAATTAACTTCCAGCGATAAAATTGAAGAAATTTTTAGTATTCTGCAGGAAATGGGAATTAACATCGTTGACCAAAGAAGTGATGAAGAATTTGAAGAAGATGTTGAATTTAATGAGAAACAGGGTAAGAAAAAAATGATGCTGAATAGCGGGGGCAATACTCTTGTTGATGACCCTATTAGTTTGTACCTCAAAGAGATCGGCAAGGTTTCACTGCTGTCTCCCAATGAAGAAGTTAAACTTGCTAAAGAAATTGAAAAAGGTGAAAAAATAATAGATGACACCGTATTATTCTCCAAATTGATGATATATGAAACAGAAAAAATGATTGAAAAAGTTAAAAACGGTAAGGCATGCCAGCACCATATATTACAATTATCCAAACTCTATAACTTTAATGCAAGGGATAAGAAAAAATTAGACCGGCGTTTTAAAAATTTAAACCAGCTCGTTGAAGGCACCGTGAACAAGATGAAAGAATATCTTGGAGAACTAAAACGTAACGGAAGCAATAAAAATAAAAAAAGTGAAATATTTTCTTTAATAGATACAATACAGAATAAATTTTATAATGAAATAAAAAAAATATCATTAAACAACGAACAGATTAAAATTATTAGAGAAAAAATTGAATTATCTTTTGATAAAATTTTTGATGCAAGTAATAAAATTAAAAAAATTGAAGAATTATGTAAAAAACCTCTAAAACAAATTAAAAAAATAGGCAAAATTCTAGAAAAAAGCACATTAAAATCCGAGCAGCAGGAAGCTGAAAAAGAATTCAACCTTACTACTGACGATATTATTGATTTTTATAAAGAAATAAAAAGCTGTGAGCGTAAAATTAAACGCGTTGAACAGGAAACCCGCTGCACTAAACAGGAAATTTCCGAATGGTATAACAACATACAGGAAGGAAAAAGAATAATTGCGGATGCAAAAGATAAGCTTGTTCAAGCAAATCTGCGTCTCGTTGTTTCCATTGCAAAAAAATATACAAACCGCGGCCTTCATTTTTTCGATTTAATTCAAGAAGGAAATATAGGCCTTATTAAAGCAGTGAGTAAGTTTGAATACAGGAAAGGGTATAAATTTTCCACATACGCAACGTGGTGGATACGTCAGGCAATTACAAGAAGCATTTCGGATCAGGCGCGCACAATCCGCGTTCCCGTTCATATGATTGAACAAATTAATAAAGTAATCCGGGAATCCCGTTCTTTATTACAAATCCTCGGACGCGAACCCACTACAGAAGAAATCGCGGACAGGCTTGGTTGGTCCCCTCAAAGAGTTAAAGCCGTTAGAAGCGTTGCTAGAGAACCTATTAGTTTGGAAACTCCTGTTGGCGATGATGACGATTCTTATCTCGGTGATTTTATCGAAGACAAAGAAGCGGAAAATCCTGCAAATAAAACGTCTTTTCAGCTTTTAAGAGAACAGCTAAATAAGGTTCTGTCAACTCTTCCTTCGCGGGAACAAAAAGTGCTTAGAATGCGTTTCGGCATTAATGACGGCTTGTTGCATACCTTAGAAGAGGTAGGCTATATTTTCCGTGTTACCCGTGAGAGAATAAGACAGATAGAAGCTAAAGCTCTTAGAAGGTTAAGAAGCCCTAACCGAAGCAACCAGTTAAAAGATTATTTAGAGCAGTAATGTTTGCTTGTGGAAAAGTATTTTCTTATCTGTTAACGCAGATTTTTAGTATTAAGCTTTAGATTAAATATTCGTTAATAATTGCTTATAGCCAAATTTATTTTGAATGAATTCTTAACTATCAATGTATTTCTAGTTTTAAATAAATTTATGTACATAAATAAAACTTGATATTTTACTTTAACCTGCTTAAAATGAATTGAGAAAATAGAAATATTATTATAAAATAATCAGTATAACATTGATAAGAGACAAGAATGTCAAAAAAGAATAACCCCTTTATTTTATGGGACAATTACAACGCCAGTAATAAAAACGCATTTTTTGGCCGGGAAAAAGAAATCCGGGATATAAAAGAAAAGCTTGAAACCGGACTTGTTGTATTTTACGGCCCTTCCGGCGCAGGTAAGTCATCTATTTGTAAAGCGGGTATCGAACCTGATATCTATATTGAAGATTACACCAATGATTATCTTGAAAAAATGTTAGGCATTAAAAATGAAAATTTTGATGCTTTCATTAATAAAATTCAATCTATGGATAATCCCATTATAAGTTTTGACCAGTTTGAAAAAATATTTTACGACCCTGATGCTAACTCCCGTTTTGTTAAGTTTGTTATAAATTATTTTCTTGAAAACCCTGGATTTAAGTTTTTGATAATTATTAGAGAAGAAAGTATCGGTGATTTATACAAATTCTCAATGACATATAACTACAGCCTACTTTCAGACGACACCGGGTTTCATTTATACAAAATGGAGCGAAGTAAAGTAATAGATGTTTTTTCTAAAATATTTGCCGTTTCCGAGATTGAGGTTTCGGAAGACTTTGCAATAACCGTTGTTGATACCATAGAAAAGGCTACGGGCTATATAGAGCTTGCGGACATTCAAGCCGTAGGATATGAGTTATACGAGGAAACGACTAAGAAAAAATTGACATCCATAACTTCAGCACAGGTTTATGAAAAAATAGACGGCTTTTATAACAGACTTTATGAAGATCTTAGTAATATACAAAAGAATGTATTAAAGCGTGGTATTTCAAGCACGGGCGAAAGAAAAAAAATCAGTTCAGAGGCAATCAGCGAACATGAAATTGCCAACCTTATTAATTCAAGGATTTTGAAAAAAGTGGGAAAGTCGTATGAAATAGCACATGAATATCTGGTTAAACACCTTTTAACCGGCTTATCAAAAAATGAACTCGATGTAATTAGAGTTAGGGAAATGGTTGAGCGCGCAACTCAGGATTTTTCTTATAATCCGGATTTATATCTTGACGCAATACGTTTAAACGGTATTAATAAGCACCGAGATAAACTCGAATTGGATTTTGATGAAATTGAGCTTGTAACTAAAAGTTCCCTTATTAACGATTTTTCAAAAATTAATAGAGAATACTGGATAAATAGGCTTTCCGGATTTTATCCCGAATGTATGGATTTATTTATTTCAATACTTGAACTCGGTATTGTTGATACCATGTCCAAAGAAGCTGAAAACCAGACAATAATCGTTGCAGCAATTAATAACTTATATGTTACAAAAAAGATGAATTATGAACAATTTTTTAATTCGCTTAAATATGCTCTGTTATCGAGCAACAGAGAGGTTGTTTTTAAAGCCATTGAAGTATTGCCTGAAATAAACGGAACGTCAATCCAAACTTTATTAACATTAATTGATATAACTCCGTATTATATGTTTCCGGAAATTTATATAAAATTATTTGAAAAACAGGGAAGTGGATTATTAACGGAAAAAATATGTGAGTGGATAAATTCAGGGCAAAAACATAAAGTTAAACTTGCTTATGACTATTTAAAAGTAAATAACGTTTCTCCGGATGAAATAACATTGAGTTTTCCTCCAAAAGATGACAAGCGTTATCTGGACCACTTATCTTATCTTGCTTACAACGAAATGTTTGAACTTAAAGAATTTGACAGCATTATTGAAAAGATGTTTTTCTTTGATAAGAATCTACTTAAATATACCAAAGATAGAGCAAAGAAAGATAAAGATTTTATATCCAAAGTTTTTAATAACCTTAAATCCGGTACCCATGCTCCTTTTAATTTGCTTTTCAAAAAGTCTGAAGATTTTCTTGATTACGAAGCTTATATTAGTAAAAAGGATATAAAAACGACATATATCCGTAAGGGTGTTTTGGATATTAAAAATTTTAAAACATTTGTCCTGCTTTCATTTAATACTAAAACCCCTGATGTTTATAAAACCGATTTTGATTACGGTTTGGCAATTTTAGGCAAAAATAATCGGTATATAATTGATTTTTCAACCATAGATATAACGTCTTTTGACGTTACAATAGGGTTAATGCGTTCTCTTGCAAAAATAGGAGGGCCTATTTATGTATATTCATGCTGTTTATCCAGACAGGGAGAAAAAAAAATTGGGAGGTTTGCTCATTTTGCACACTCACTGGATATTTTATGGTATATTTAACCATATTATTTTTTAAAAAAGGTATTTATGAGAGTATTAATTGTTTATGCTCATCCATATGAAAAAAGCTTCAATCATGCAGTCTTAGAATCTCTAGAAAACGGTTTGAAAAAAGCCAAACACGATATTGATGTGTTAGATTTGAATGCTGAAAAGTTTGATCCTGTCTTAAATAAAGAATCTCTAGCACAATATTCAGAAGGAACATCAACAGACCCGAAAGTTACTGAGTATCAGAATAGAATTAAAAATGCAGATTATCTTATATTCGTTTTTCCGGTTTGGTGGACATCCATGCCCGCGGTTTTAAAAGGATTTATTGATAAAGTGTTTTTGCCCGGTTTTGCTTTCTCAAAGAGTAAGATGATGATTAAACCGGAGTTAAAACATTTAAAGGGAGCTGCAATTTTTACTACAATGAGTGCACCGAAATTAGTTTATAGGTTAATTTTAAGAAAACCTGTTAAACATGTTTTAATTAGAGGAACGTTAAAAATCAGCGGAGTTAAAAAAGTGAAATGGTTTAAATTCGGATTAATAGATAATAGTACAGATAAAAAAAGGAAAGATTGGTTGACGAAAGTTGAAAACTTTGCGTTAAAATTAAAGTAAGATTTTATTATGAAATTAGATTTATCTTTATACGGTTTATTAAATCACATACTAATGACGGGCCTTGGTTTTTTCATTGCTCTGGTTTTTTCAAAAAAGAAAAAGAAATCAAGCAGTGAAAATAATGAGCCTCTTAAATCAGAAAATTCAGCAGGCACAAAAAAAAGCAGTCTTTTAAAATTTGTCAAATCAAGAATAATCCGTGTTGGTTTAGCATTTTTTTATATAATTATATTTTTTATTTTTTTCCGCTATTCAAAAATATCTATATCACAGTTAATTACGCTTGTAGTGAGCACAGGCTTGTTCTTTTTATTTTTCAAGCTTAAAAAAGTCATGGGTACGCTTTTCTTTTTAATGATAATTGCAATTGTTGTAATGTTCGTTATGCTTAACAGAAGTTTATACCTGCTATTTAAAGAAGAAGTGGTTGGCAGAATAAAAATAACTTCTGTTGCTCCGGGGTTTATTACAATGAAAATTCAAGAGCTTGATGACGGGGAAGTGAAAAAAACGCATGAAAAAGTACGAGTTCAGGGTAATCAAATAGGTGTTTTCGCGTATCAGTTGTTTTATAAAAAATGGATGTCTTTTCTCGGTGTTGATCATAAATTCCTATGGGCCGGCGCGCTTGGTGTAAATTTCAAACTTAGTAAGCAGGGCAGGGCTAAGGCAAATCTCGATATTTATATTCTTGACCCTGATAACTATGCTAAAAATCAAAAAATATGGACTAGAATGGAGCAACGGGAATTATTTTTACCCGGAGTTAGAACCGTTCAAAGAATTATCGTTTTAAAAAGTCCAATTAAAGGCGCAACGTATAAAGTAATCAAACATAGAACCGGGCAGTTGACACTAGAAATTAAAAGAAAATGATATAGAAATATTTTATTTCTAATTTTCTCAGGCTTTTCAAAAAAACTTTATAAAATAATATTTATGTTAACAGGCTTAAAATTTGAAAAAGTTGTCCGTTGTTAATATATTTTTTACATATTTTACTTTTAAGGTTTAAGATGAATATCAAAGAAATTATTGAAAAAGCAACTGAAACGCATTCACTTACAGCGCCTGAAATTGTAAAGTTACTGGAAATTCAGGATAATTCGGATGAATATTATTTATTATTAAGTGCAGCTGATAATGTTAGAAAAAAATACGTTGGCAATGATGTTCATTTACGCGCGTTAATTGAATTCAGTAATATTTGCTCCATGAATTGTTTTTACTGCGGACTTAGAAGGGATAACAAAAATCTAAAGCGGTATAAACTTGACCCTGCCATAATTATTGATTTCGCTAACAATGCTGCCTGTTTGGGCTATAAAACAATTGTTCTTCAATCCGGAGAGGGAAATAATTATTCCAACGAAGAAATGATTTATGTTTTAAAAGAAATTAAAAAGCTTAACGTTGCAATCACCCTGAGTATTGGCGAAAAAACCGTTTCTGAGTATGAGCAATACAAAACCGCGGGTGCTGATAGATTTTTACTCCGCATAGAAACAACGGATAGAAATCTATACAAAAAACTTCATCCCGGAATGGATTTTGATAATAGAGTGAATTGCCTTAAAATATTAAAACAACTCGGATATGAAATGGGTACGGGAAGTTTAACCGGTTTGCCTGAACAAACAATAGAATCTATTGCAAATGATATATTATTTTTTAAAACTATGGATGCTGATATGATTGGTGTAGGGCCTTTTATTCCAAATACAGACACCGAGCTTGCAAATGAAAAAGGCGGCAGCTTTGAAATGAGTATGAAAGTAATGGCAATAACGCGTTTACTTTTACCGGATATAAATATTCCCGCTACAACGGCAATGGAAACCTTAAACCCGGAGGGAAGAATAATTGCTTTACAATCCGGGGCAAACGTTGTAATGCCGAATGTAACCGAAACCGAGTACCGTTCGCTTTATCAACTATATCCGGGGAAAAGCTCACTTGATGTTACTCCGGAACAATATCATCAATATATTAAAGAAAAAATAATGAGTATTGATAGAGGTATTTCTAAAACAATGGGGTTTAGAAAAAAAAAGCGCATTAATTAAAACGCGCTTTTTAATTATTATTAAAAATACTAGCCTGAGATTCTGTCTAATAATTCGTTTTTGCTTATTCCCCAGACTTCAGACATAATGTTAAAAACTTCAAGTTCTTCAGGAGAAGCATATCCGTCAGAAACCGCGAGTTCAAATGCCTCGTCAACTAATAAATCTTGATTTTCCGGCCTAACGCTTTCAAGGAGTTCATAAAAATCTTCTATTGTATTATAATCCTGTTCGAATTCATCAAGAACTTCGTTAAAGTCTTCAAAATTTTTTTCTTCTATGAAATTATGCATTGCATCTATTTCTTCTTCATCAACTTTACCCGATGCATTTACAACGTATTTAAAAACTCCAACTATTGAGAGTTTTTCTTCTTTTGTTAAACTGCTGTACATATTACCTCCTTGCCTATTAAGTTTATATATAGCTTTTTTATATGTTCTTGGCAATAATTTTATTTATTCTTTAAAAAATTATTAATAAGTATCCTTATTAACCCGTAAAAAAACTTTAAAAAAAGTTTAAATTTTTTATTATCTATACAATAGAATTATTTATTTTTCGTAGAATTGTATTATAGATTTGCAAAGATTTCTTTTGAGAATGAAAACGGCTCAAAATTATTTTCATTTTCAAGAATTCCTTTTTTTATAAGATTCATTATATAAATAGTGTAATTTTGTGCTTCAATAATACAATCAATTAATTTTATGTCGGCATCAGGTATATTATTATAAATATCTTTTAGAGTTATTGTGTTAATAAATTTATCAATTCTTTTTCTAATATCAAAAAAATAATTATTAAGTGAATAAAATGGCTGATGTGAGGTTTTATTTGAAGATGTATCTAACATTTTTATATAGTCAGAAAAGCTAATGTTTTTTAGTTTTCTTGATTGCATGAAGTAATCGATAAATCCAACAGGATGCAGAATCCATTTATCAATAAAGACTAAAGCTCTTAGAATATATTCTTTTATGGTTGTACTGTTAATTAATTTATTAAAATATTTTTTATATTCATTTCTTAAAAAAATTTCAATATCCCAAATGAGATAATTTATGTGACTTAATATATGTTCAAGAGAAAATGATTGGATTTTTAAATTTTTAACGGGATTATATTTTTGCTTTTTTATCTTTGTTTTATCATTTGACCATTTAAAAGTTAAGTGATAATCATATTCTCTCCGTTTTTTTTTGTCTGAAAGAATACGATATGCATTTAGAATAAGTAAAAATGAATCTTTATGTTCATGGGATTTATTTATATCAGGATGGTATACTTTGGCAAGTCTTCTGAACGCAGATTTAATATCGTTTATAGTTGAGTTTCTTGGTATTTGTAAAATATCATAAAGAGTAATAAATGAATCCATTGAAAAACATCACATTTAAAAGAAAATTTTCATACTACGAATAAACTTAACTTATTGCTTTTTATAACTACTTGGCAATAATTTTATTTATTCTTTAAAAAAATATAGCTAAGTTTAGATAATGAAATCAATACTCGGTTTAGATATTAAACAAACTCAGGAAATAATCACAAATACTCTTGATATAAAAAATTTTCCAGTATATAGAATTAAACAGATATTTGAATGGATATATAAAAAAGGAGTTTTCGATTTTAATTCCATGAGTAACCTTCCGCTGGATTTTAGAAACAAGTTAACGAAAGAATTTATAATCACTACTTTAGAATTAAATGATGAGCAGGTATCAAAAGATAAGCAGGCACACAAATACGTTTTTAAAACCAGAGATGAGATATACGTTGAAACCGTTAGGATTATTCACCCTGACAGGCAAACCCTGTGTATATCCACAATGGCAGGGTGTCCGCTGAACTGTACGTTTTGCGCAACCGCTAAAATGGGATATACCCGTTCTCTTGACGCGGGCGAGATTATTTCTCAGATTCTTATTTTGCATAAAATAGAGCCGTGTAACAACGTTGTATTCATGGGCATGGGAGAGCCTTTGTTAAATACTGAAAACGTTTTTAGAACAATTGAACTTTTATCTGCCAAAGAGTTTTTAAATTTCAGCGCAAGGCGTTTTACCATAAGCACTGCGGGAGTTATTAAAGGAATTAACGGACTTATTGATTTTAATAAAAAAGTTAATCTCGCGGTTTCTTTAAACTCTCCTTTTCAAAAAGAACGGGAAAAAATTATGCCTGTTGCTAAAAACAATCCGTTAAACTCGTTGTATATAGCCTTAAAAAAATACAACGAAAAATGCGGGCGGTTTACTTTTGAATATATTATACTACCCGGTGTAAATAATTCGGAGAAACACGCAAAAGCTATTATTTCATTAAAAAAGGATTTGAATTTTAATGTAAATATTATTGCTTACAACGATTTTCCCGGAGCTGAATATAAAAAATGCACTTCTAAAGATATAAACGCGTTTTTATCTTATTTTAAAAATTCCAATGTTGAGGCGGTTAAACGCGTTTCTAAGGGCGCAGACATTTTAGCCGCTTGTGGCCAGCTTGCGGGCAAGAAATAATTATCTTACGCTATCCTGTATAGGTCCGCGTCTTCCCGGTCTCGGGTACCGCGTTCTAAGTAAATCCTGATACTTTCGCCTTTCTTCGGTGCTTGGAACCTCAACCATAACTCCATCGATGTTATAAACTGTTTGCGCTGTAACTTTACCGTCTGCGGCGTATTGATAAGTTATATAATAGTTAAGCACTTTTGAGTTATCCAGAAAACGTTCATACCGGATGAGGCGTTCATTTTTATCGTAAATGAATTTTTCTTCGGGATTTGTGTACTGATCAAACCGGGCTGCTTTTTTTAGTTTTCCGTCAGGATGATATTCGTATAAAAGGAAATATTTTGTATTGAAAGGTTTTTCCCGGTATGGATTAATATCGTAAGTCATAAAATCAACTTTTATAATTTTGCCTTGTTCATTCCATTCAAATTTATACTGCGCTTCAGGCTTGCCTGTTGTACGGTAAAATACTTTTTTCTCAAGCCTGTTTTTTTTATCATAAGTAAATTTTACATAGTGAAACCATACTTTATCGTCATTTACGTAAGGAGCAATTTTTAAATTTTTAAAATAATACGCTATGTGTACTATTCGGTTTTGTTTATCCTTTGTAACGCGGAAATGTAAAAATTTTGTGATTTCTCCGGGTTTTAAAGGCTGTTCGAATTCATCCGTACGGTTTGGTTTTTGTTTATAAATTTTATAATATTGAATTTTAAATTTTTTATGTTTTTCGGGTTTGGAATTAGCGTCAGCTGGGGTTATTGCCGTATTATTCTGTGTACCTGTTTGTGCGCTGTAGGAAGCCGTTGTACATATTATTAAAAATATAAAAATGGTTATAATTGTTCTCATTAAAGCATCCTCCGTGACGCTAAAAAGCTAGATTTCTAATTTTATTCTCGGCAGAATGATATGTATTTATTTAATGATTATTTAATATTTTTTTTTCTTTGTGCCTCGCGTTTATTTAAAAAACTATGGATAATTTTCTCGCAAAATTCAGTTTTTTCTTTAGTATGCATTTTATTCGCATCGATATATACAACTGTAACTTTTTTCTTTTTTGACAAATAATCTTGTAGATAATGATCATAGTTTTCAGAAATTTTTTTAAGGTCTTTAAAATTTTCGTGCCTGTATCTACTTTTAATTCTCATAACTGATTTATCAACTTTCTTTTTTAACTCTCTTTTCTTTATTCTTTTTATTGATTCTTTGGGGTCTAATTGTAAATAAATTATCAAATCACTTTTTTTAGGAAACAATGAAAATAATCTGATAAAAAATCGTAGAATTGGTTTTGGAATATATTTCATAAACGGTATATAATAATCAACATAAATCACAGTATCCACAGAAATATCTCTGGACGCAATAATAATTTCAGGTTTAAATTTTCTGATTATATATCTTTCAATAAACCGTAAAGCAAATACATAGCATATACTCGCCCAAACAATACCCAACCTGCTTTTCTTTTGCTCATATTTTGCATATTTTTCATCGATTTTTTTAAGCTTATCAGTAAAAAGTTCAATTTTTTCGCCGGAATTTTTATCAAAATAATATACGCTGCGTCCGGTCTTAACGATAAAATATTGTTTATAAAACATTTTAGTAAAATATGCCACTGTTGTACTTTTCCCTGCGCCGTCTAAACCGAGAATTGAAATTTTGACTGTTTTTCTACCCTTACTCATATACTTAATATATGAACTTAATTTTCATTTGTCATTATTTTAACTGATGATTGTTCATCTTATTTTCAAATTACTTAAAAAAAAAATAAATTAAAAAATTGTTGATTTATAAACTTGATTACGTTTATATTTACAATGAATAAGTGTAAGATTTAAAGCAATATGGTTGGTAAAATTGCTTAAATTTTATTTGCAATCGCAGGGGGAAATATGGTTAATTGCACACTCACTAAAGAAGTTGTACCTGTAGACAAGTGTATGTTTTGTGATTACTGTAAAGGGAGTTTTGTTGAAAACAATAAAACTATTACTCTTTGTGCTTTTTCTAAAACTCAAAGCTAGTTTCTACAGCGTATAATTTATGATTTTTAAAAATACCCTATCTATTAAAAGATAGGGTATTTCTGTTTTAAGAACGTAAAAAAAAATATAAACATATTTTGCTTTATTCTAAAATATCATTTTGTTATAATTAATCAATATGACCAACGGGAAGATATAAAATGAGTAAAAATTTTTGCAGCAAGTGCGGTTTCAAATTACAAGAAAATGTTAAGTTTTGTCCTAACTGCGGACATCAAATTGCAGACCATGTTATCTGTGAAACTTGCGGAAAACAGCTGCATCCGGATACCGAATTATGCCCGTCCTGTAACACGGTTATTAATACTGAAAATCAGGACAATCAAAATACTTCTATTTCTAAAGAAAAAACACTTATAGAAAAAGTTGCGGAGCAAGAGAAAACAGAAGATAAAGAAATTGCAGCAGAAGAAGAAAAAACGGATTTAGATGTAGAAATTGATAGCACTAATGATTATGCGGTAGAAAATCAAACCGTGATGCCCGGAGAAAACAAGCACAAAGTTTTAGTTAACCGCGGAAGAATTGAAGTAGCAAGAATGGCGATGTTTGTTATGGGTATTATTCTTATTATCCAAAATATAATGCTAATGGGTTTATTTATACGCGGGAAAAACGCAAGAGCAGCCTCCAATATTAGCTATAATCAAAATAGTATAATATTAAATATGAGAAAATACCGCGGCTTTACGGAAAAAGAATATGAGGGCCCTGAAAATCAATATTCTAAACGTATGTTCCCTAAAAAAAAGCCGAATGAAAATTTGCCTAGAATTCCATCAGCAACGTATAAAATCTTAATGCTCGTTGTAATTCTTGGATTATTTCAGGGTGTAGGTTTTATATTTTTATCAAGCTATGTTAAAAAAAATGCATTTGTTGCAATTTTAATTGCGTTTGTATTTGAATTAACATATGGATTATTAAAGGTTGCGTCTGCAATATACAGGGCTGTAAACAATGTTAATATTGATTATTCCCAGCTAAACAAATATTTGGATAAAGAGGATATTTCATTTCTATTGAATCTTCAAGTTGTTTTACTTTTCGCTGTGAGTGCAGTACTCGTGATTTTTTTAGCAAGAGGCCTAAAGTCTAGCATTGAACTTAGAAAGATGGAACACAAATGATATGTCCGGACTGCGGAAGGAATATTGAACAACACTATGAATTCTGCCCGGCTTGCGGTGTTAGAATAAACAAATCATTGTCCTGTAGTTATTGTGGAAATCCGGTAACTTTAACACAAACGTATTGCGTTAATTGCGGCGGATTATTAGTATCAAAAAAAGTTCAAAAAACCGCTGACGAAAAATGGCGTTTATTTCCAATATCCATTCTTTTATATTTGACAATTTTTGTTGTTCACATTGTTTTTAATTTTATTTTTAATAAAAGCATGGCGGATAATATCCACTATGTTAGTATTTTTGATTCAATAATGATTTTAATTTGGGCTTTTCTTCCTGTATATGACACACAGCAAATATTAAAATTTAAGTTTAATTTAAAACTAAAACACATCGGGTTTTTTATTTCAGGAATTATAATCGGCTTTTTCGTTGCTTTGGGAATAGTAAAATTCATCCAGCATTTAATGAGCCTGCCTGAAACAAGTTTTGTTTTTAAACTTGAACAAAGAGGGTATAGTTTTACCGCGATTATTTTCATGGTTGCAGTACAGCCTGCGATAATTGAAGAACTAGCTTTCAGGGGAATTATTTATAAAGCTCTGGAAAAATCTCTTAAAACCCGGGAAGTATTGATTATCAGCGCGTTTTTATTTGCAATGCTTCACCTTTCATTGGTTTCCCTGCCTCATTTAATGCTGCTTGGATTATTTTTCGGTTATCTTAGATTTAAAACCGGGAGTATCTGGCCTTCAGTTATTGCGCATTTTGCACATAACTTTGCCGCAATTTTAATTGATAAATACAACGTATTTTAAAACGATAGAATTTTATAAAGTTTCTATAAAAATAAAATTTTAATTTATTGACTCTATAGCAGGAATAGACATTTATACTTTGATTGTAATAATAAATTATCAGGAGGGTAAATGAATATTCAAGATTTTGAAATATTAACCAAAACGCGTAGTTCGCACCGGAAATTTTTAGAAGATGAAATACCTAAAAAAGATATAGAAAAACTAATTGAATTAGCCGGTACTGCACCGAGCGGTCATAATCATCAACCATGGCAATTTATCGTTGTTACAGATGAAAAAATGAAACAGGAAATTGAAGAGGTATTAAATAATAAGCTTGAGAAAATCAAAAATTCATTACCTGAAAATTTTGCAGAAAAGTTTGAGAAGTTTACTTTTTTTATTACTCATTTTCTAACTGCTCCGGTAATAATTTTCGTTCTTGGCAATAAACAGGAATATATTAGTACTAAAGTAAGGGCCGCGGCAGGCAAAGTTATGCCTAAAGCAGCGAATTTTGATATGGAATTGCTTGATATTGGCGCTGCAGTCCAGAATATATTACTCGGTGCAACGGCCATGGGATACGGCAGCTGTTGGTTAACTGCACCGATAAATTATGCGCAAAAAGATCTTGAGAGCGTTTTAGGTGTTGAGCAGGGGTATAATTTACTTTCTGTAGTCTCAGTAGGAAAACCTACAAAACAAAGAAAACAAGCAGTACGTAAATCCCTTGACCAAACCCTCACATTTAAATAGAATTTATTCCAAGTGTGGGGACACCGATATTAAAGGCGGGGAAAGTTAAACTGATAACCGCCTTTATTTACTTAGTAATACTTTTGCCTTTTCAACCGCGCGTACAGCGTCTTTTGCATAATGAGCTCCGATACTATTAGCATAATCTTCGTTAACAACTGCTCCGCCCACAAGAACGGGTATTTTTAAGCCGTTATCATTTTTTAATTTCATAAATCGGGACATTTCTTCCATTGTCGTTGTCATTAACGCGCTAAGCCCGATAATTGAAGCTTTATTTTCTATTGCTTTTTCGATTATGTGTTCGGAAGCAACGTCTTTGCCAAGATCAATAACGTCAAATCCATGATTTGAAAACATAATACTAACAATGTTTTTTCCTATGTCATGAACATCACCTTTAACAGTTGCTAATATTATTTTACCGATTGATTCATTTGCTCCCTGCTCAAGCAAGGGCTGTAAATGAATAAAACCCTTTTTCATGGTTTCCGCGCTCATCATGAGTTGGGGAAGAAAATATTCACCGGTATCGTATTTTTCGCCAACTTTCATTATTCCAGGTATCATTACTTTATTTACAATATCAAGAGCTTGTTCTTTATTAGATAAATGTTCTTCAATATAATTTATAACGTTATCGGAATCGCCAACCATTATAGCATTATAGAGTTTGTCTTTCTTCGTTTCGCTTTCTTGGTTTTCATTTCGATTTTTTTTTTGAGTTTCTAAAGGCTTATCTGAAACTTTATCTTTTTCAGCAATAATTAATGAGCCTTTGTCTTTATACTGATTTATAAAATCCAATGAACCATGGTCTTTACCCGTTATAGCTTCAGCCGCGCTTATTGCACTATTAATAAAATCATTTTCAACATTAATAATTGCAGAATCAAGCCCGGATGCAATCAACATTGAAATATAACTTGAATTAATTAAACCCC
Source organism: uncultured Spirochaetia bacterium (assembly GCA_937960625.1). Classification (GTDB taxonomy): domain Bacteria; phylum Spirochaetota; class CALGPD01; order CALGPD01; family CALGPD01; genus CALGPD01. The sequence continues at coordinate 18,125 of CALGPD010000507.1, forward strand.
GGTGAGGTAATCCAAAACTAACATTTGACAACCCCGCTGTGGTACTCATGCCGTATTTTTCTTTTGCCATTTTTACTGTTTGTATAGCCAGTATTACTAAAGGCTGTGCCGCGGATACAGTCATTATTAAACCGTCAACCAAAAATCTGTGTTTATTAATGCCGTATTTGTTTGCCTCATTGACAACCCGTTCTATAATTTCAGCGCGTTCTTCCAATGTTTCGGGAATTCCGTTTTCATCCAGAGGCAATAATATAGCATAGCTTCCGTATTTTTTCATCACAGGGAGAATGGCATTCATTTTTTCCTTTTCCCCTGATATTGAATTAATCAGTGCCCTGCCAGGATAAATTTTTATTGCCTGCTCAATTGCTTCATTTTTAGTAGAATCAATACAAACGGGTATATTTACAATCCCCTGAATAGACTTCACAGCTTTTAATATCATATCCGTTTCATCTATTCCCGATGTGCCCATATTAATATCTATAACATGAGCTCCTGCTTGTTCCTGCCTTTTGGCAAGCTCTTTTGTAAATGATAAGTTTTCCTGTTTTACTTCTAGCCTAAGTTTTTTACTAGCAGACGGGTTTATTTTTTCACCTATTTTTAAAAACCGCTGTCCAGTGCCCGCATAAACCGTTTTGGTTTGAGAGCTCAAACGTATTACGTTGTCTGGTTCATATCCTTTTATTTTAGTATTATCAAACTCATGTTTTAATACTTTAATAAACTCCGGGGTTGTGCCACAACAGCCTCCTAACACACTAACGCCGATTTCAATAATGTTTTTTATATGCTTAGCGTATTCTTCTTTCTGCATTGAAAATACGGTTTCGCCATTTTTAATTACAGGCAGCCCTGCATTAGCCTGAACTACAAGGCGCGCCGAAATATCTTTTCTTATATCCTTAAGTATTTCATACATTTGTTCCGGGCCCATGCCGCAGTTTATTCCAATAAACTCAACACCAAGGCCTTCTAATATATTAAATCCGGTTAAAACATCGCTACCCGTTAATGTTCTGCCCTTTTCATCGAATGTGAGGCTTGCAAAAACGGGTAAATCACAAACATCTTTTGCAGCCAAAACTGCAGCGCGTAATTCGCCAATATCCACCATTGTTTCAAAATTAATTATATCAGCCCCGGCATTAGCAATTATTCCCACCTGCTCTCTATAAACATCGTACATTTCATCAAAAGTGACTTTGCCGTGAGGTTCTAAGAAAACTCCGGTAGGCCCAATAGAACCGGCAACGAGAGCTTTGCCGTTTGCAGCGTTTTTTGCTATAGACACAGCTTTTTCGTTTAACTCTTTTAACCGGTCATCAAGCCCGAGTTCTTTTAGTTTAAACCTGTTTCCGCCAAAAGTGTTAGTGTTAATAATATCCGCACCGACTTCAATATAGCTTTGGTGAATTTTTTCTATTATTCCGCTGTGAGTATGATTCCATAGTTCGGGAATATCACCTGGGCCAAGCCCGTTTTTTTGAAGCTCTGTTCCAAAAGCACCGTCAAGGAAAACCATTCTTTTTTCAAGCAGTTTGTATAAATTCGGCATTGCATCTCCTTAATCACTTAATCACGATACATTGATATAATAACTTTACAAAGTTCATAAGTCAAGTGTAATACTTAAAAACGTAAAAATTCAAGGGTAGGGTAAAATAATTGATATAATTTGGTAGAACAGTTGAAATGATTAAATTGACTGAAAAGATTAATCACTCTCTGATTTTGATATTGTTTTTGAGGAATAAATAACAACTATATCCCGCGGATTTCTACAGTATCAATGGTTTTACTTAAAATTTCTTTAAAATTATTAAGTGTATCTATTTCATAAGCTTTTTCGTTTTCATAAGAACTATCGTAGGTAATGATAGCGCGGAACTGATTAATATAGAATAATTTCGCTCCTTTTAATAGTTGGGCTATGCTTTCAATATCTTGTTTTTTAATTAATGAGGGAACAACTGTTGTTCTGAATTCATAACCCGGAGCTTTATCTATAATTATATTTATTGATTTTTTGATATTGTTTATATCTATTACTTTTCCCGCCGCGGATGAATAATTTTCAGGAGAGGACTTAATATCCATTGCGATATAATCCACAAGCCCGTTTTCTAGTAATTCCTTTAATAAATCCGGGTTATAGCCGTTTGTGTCAACTTTAACCGGATAACCCATATCTTTTATTGGTTTAACAAGTTCAGCAAGATTATTATGAATGGTAGGTTCGCCTCCGGAAATTACAACACCGTCAATAAAATCTTTTCTTTGTTCAAGTTTTTTAAGCACTTCCTGCATCTGTATATCGGGTAAATGATTGCCGCTGCCTATTAAATCAGGGTTATGGCAATAAGGACAACGGAAATCGCATCCGGCTAAAAAAATTACAGCGCTTATCTTTTTAGGATAATCAAGTAAAGATGTTCCAATAAAACCTTTGATTTTCATACTATTAAATATAGTATTTTCAATTTACGTATCAAAGGAGAAATTCTTGCAATATTATTAAAATCATGAATCACGTTTTTTATTAATTATTCTTTACTATAAAAAACATTGTGATAAAATTAATATTAACCGTCACCTGTAAATCAAGGGTATGCGATTGTTACAGGGTATCACGGACAGTATACCCAGCGGGTTCGACTCCCGCTTCTGTGTGGATACAAAATTGCGACTCAAACTCGCCTATTACGAAGGGAAGGCTGAACGGATACTCCCCTCGGGGTTTATCAATCCTTCTGCGTCAGCAGCATACCGGATACCGCTTTAGCGCATGCGCTTCTGCTTAAGGTATTCTCCGCGCTTTTGGATGTTCTGCCTTCCCTATTTTAAAAAGAGGTTATTTATGTTTAGAAAAAAAAGCTTTAGCGTATTTCCAAACAACATCGGATTATTATATAAAGAAAACGAATTTCAGGAAGAGCTTAAACCCGGTGTATATAGATTTTTTGACAGAAAAAACGTTATTCAGATTATTCAAATTCCAACCATTGAAAAATTTAGAACTGTAATTAATCAGGAAGTGCTTACTAAAGACAATATTGCGTTAAGGTTTTCTTATACTTTTTTTTATAAAATTACAGAGCCAAAAACACTCGTTAACAATATTGAATGGCAGGGCAACTATTCATATTTACTAAATCAAATTGAAAACTATATTCATGAAATATCACAAATAATTATCAGGGAAAGAATATCTGTTATTGAAAGTGAAGAAGTTAATGATAAACGCAACGAGTTATTCGAAGGCCTTGAACAGGAATTAAATAAAAAGTTTTCCGGAATTGGTATTGAAATAACCAAAACGTATTTAAAAGATGTTACTTTTCCCAAATTAATACAAAACCTATTTGCAAAACACCTCGAAGCAAAAATCCGCTCAAAAGCTGATTTAGAAAATGCAAGAACTCAAGTTGCAGCAGCAAGGGCGCTTAAAAACGCCGCTAGCATGTTAAAAGATAATGATGAAGTTAAATTCTTGCAGTTTCTTGAAACGTTAAAAGAGATTTCAACAAAAGGAAACAATACTTTTGTCTTAGGTGATTTCCCCGGCTTGCCGGTTAAAAAGTAATTGCAAATTTAGACTTTGTTTTTATTTAAAAACCTGTTCAATATCAAGGTTGAATAAAACGTCAATATCCAGCGGAAGTATCCATATTTTCTCATAGTTTTGAAAACCTTTGGGTTGATAAAACGAAAAGTAAAATTTCAGGCTGTACCCTTCAATAATGAATTCTTCATAACCGTGAATATTACGTTTTTTCTCGTTGATTTCAGGCGATTTATAACCTTTTTTAATGAAAAAATCTTTGAGGAAGTTATAATAACTGTCATTAATCCTGATATCAAAACGAGCTTTTGCTAAAAGTTGGAGATTAGACATTATATTCTGGTATAAAGTATAATTATCGAGGATAAATTCGGTTTCAGGATTTAAGTTCTCAAAATCTTTCATAACGTTTAAAAGTTCACTGATTTGAGGGAACCGGTTAATGGTGTTTTCAAAATACCTTTCGTTATTTAATATTAATTCCTGAATCGAAATATGTTCAAGCCTTGCAGCAAGGTTAACAGTTTCTCCTGTTACGGTAAAATCACGTACTATCTCGTTACCTAAATTAGAGCGTAAAATCTGCCTGCCGTGAGCAACACCGCTTCTTAAACCGAGTTTAGTATTCTCCATTTTATTATTTTGGAGTAATGTATATAAAACTTTACATAAACTGAATATAGCAGCAAAATTGTTACTTATACTGGAAAACTCTCTTTCGTTACTTGAAGTTCCAGGGTCATTCTGGTTTAAGAAAACGCACATCACATTATCACCCATAAACTTATCGATTTTGCCCATAAATCTTTTACTTATTAGTTTGGTTTGTTCAAAAAACGGCTGTTGTATGATATTTCTGAAAATATTTTTACCAAATTTATTTAAAAAGTCTGTACTTGAGCGTAAATCTGAGAAAGAAACACAACCGCGTTCTGACCTGTCCGATACACCGAAACGGAGCACGTCTTCAAACTTTTCCCAGCCGTCATCTTTTCCGTCTTCTGTGCTTTCTCCTGTCCGGCTTAAACATCTGTCGCGGTAATCTATTTCAAGAAAATTAAATAGTTTGGAAAATTCTTTATTTGCGTCAGAGCCGTATAGTTTTACATAATCACTTTCATCTTCTGAAAAACGTTTAAAAAGCACACTGCCTTTTTCAGTGAAATCCGGTATCATAATATCTTCATGTTCAGAATCAATCCTTCTGCCTAAGAAAACTATTTCATCAGGGAAAAGCGGCAGCATTGTGCTGTCTAAAGCGTATAGCCAGAGTAAACTCGTTGGATAATTGACGTCATAAAAATAATATTTAATCCAGTTTAAATATTTTTCAATTAAATCAGCATCGTTTATTGGAATGAAAATACACGTTAAATCATCTAAAGGATCTGAATAGTAATAAGTCCGGATATAAAAATCCAATAATTCTTGTGGAGTATTTTGCTCAAATTTACAATTTATCTGGTCAGTTGATATTTTTTTATAAAACCGCCATAAACAAACTTTATCATCACCGTATTTATAATGCCTGAGAATATTTCTATATAATTCCTGGTTTATATCATTATAGAATTTTTCCGCCGGTTTAATAACCCGATCTTCCATTTTGCTGTACGTTTGTTTTAATATTCTTTCGACTTCGTCCTGGTCATGAATGTTTGCAAGAGTATCCATCATTGCTGAAATTTCGTTTCTTAAATTGTTCATAATAAACCCGCTTTAAATAGAATTTGATGTTATGATAAATCCTAATGCAATTTTTGTCAATAAAGGATTTAAAAAGTTAACAGGTTTGCTGGAAAATTGAGTTAATGCTTATTTACATTAGCCTTTTTACTTTTTCAAAGAGGTTTAATAGGTCTTCCTGATTGGTTATCTGGAAAAAATCCTTAACTTCTGTTTCAAGTGAGTTATAGTTTAAGTCTTCAATGTGTTTATTATTTGAAAAGTGATTTGCCATATAAACGGTATAAATAACTTCTTTATTTTCTCCTGATAATAGAGGTTCATGGTGATGCGTGATTGCGTCTATTAAACTTTGGGGAAAATCCCAGTGTTCGGCAATCTTTCCGCCGATTATTGCATGGCTTAATCCCATCATTATTTCTTCAAGAATGGGCAGTTCCATTCCTTTTTGCTCACACACTTTCTCAATATTTTTAGCTTTTTCTTTATCAAAAGTCATTAAAACGATTTTGCCTATATCGTGTAAAAGTCCGGCGGAAAAAATAGTTTCTTCCTCTTTTTTTAGATTCATAATCTTACTTAATTTACTGGCATAAGCTCCAACTTCATAGGAATGGTCCCAAACTTCTGCGACTGTCCCAAAGCTGTCGTTTAAAACCTGCATAGAACCGTATGAATATAAAATACCTTTCAGGCCTTTAATACCGAGAAAATTAACAGCTTCTTTAATTGACGCTATTTTTCTTGTTAACGCAAATTGGGCAGAGTTAACGAGTTTAAGAACATCTGCCGAAAGTGACGGGTCTGTCTGAACCTGATCAGCAACATCCATTACACTTACATCCGGGTCTAATAATTTTGTTAGAATTGATTTAATATTAGCAGGAAACTTAGGTAAAGTTTCCAGAGTTTTTAGTATTTCTTTTGCTAATTCGTTGTATGGAGGAGGAGCGACTTGAGAATATTTAAAAGAAATTTTACTTATGGTTTGTTTATCTTTAGCGCCAATCCGTATTGCAGTACTGTTAATACCAACCTGATCTAAAATTTGTAGTGTTAAATATATACCAAGGCCCGCGCCTTCACTTGCTTCTTCTTCTGCATTACCGAAATATGGCTCGCTCATTTTTTTAAATACAAGGTATTTTTTTATTTTGTCGTTGATTCCCGCCGCTTCTTGTGAAGTAATAACAGAGTTGTTAATTATAAAAGCGGTAAACTCATCGTCAGAATATTTTTGGAAAACAACAGCAATATTTTTACGGTAATCCCGCTGCCGTATTCTAAGAGATTCAATATCTTCCTGTAATGCTTGTTTGAAAGCAATAGAACCTTTGTTATAATCTTCTGGAACATCTATATATAAATCGTTTAATTTAAAAAATATACGTTTTAGATTTGCTTTCTCTGCATTTGTTATAAATTCTCGGAATACATATGCCAGTGGAATTTTTAAATGAGGATACTTCCTAACTTGTAAAATTGAAGTTAGTGTTTTATCAACTTTATCAATAAAATCCGGATAAGCTGAATCAGTTTCAAACCTTATTATCTGCTTATTTTTTATTTCTTCTAATATATTTTCTCTCTCTGCTAACATATTTTCCCCACCAAAGCATTTTAAAAATTCTAATCATAAAAGTCATGATTTGTCAAGAATTTAAATTCATTATATACAAATTCAACAGTTTTTAAAACACAATTTATTAATATGGTAATGATAGAGGGAAAATCGCAAAAATTATAAGATTTTTAGTAATCAATGGCTATGAAAATAGAATTTAGTCGGCCTTACTTGACAAATTAATTATATGCCATATAATTATTTTATGAACCATTAAAGTATATTGGATATAATTTGAGTAAAAAATTATTTAAAAATATTAATATAAAACTTCCTGAAAATTTACTTAGTTCAATTTCAGAAAAGAAATTGTAAATGCATTAATTGACAAAGCTGAAACTAAAAAGCAATATTTTTACAGTAAATGCCTTTTCTATAAAAACAAGTATAACATTGATTATAAATCTTTTAAAGCCAAAGTAAACAACACTTCTAAAGAAAATTTTGAATATTGGGATGATTTAATGGTCTGGGAAGGATATGAAAAAGCATATGAAAAATGGGAAAATAATTTACAAGGCCTCAAATCTTGTATGAAATAATTGAATATTTCAATCCGCCTAAATAATCCGTTTACGTTCCCGAAAAGTAGAAAAACTTAACTCCCTATCATGACCTTTCTAAACCTTGCCGGAGCGCAGCCGTGGCTCATTCTGTTCACCTGCATGGGCTGGCCTTTGCCGCAGTTCATGACACCGAGTAGTTTAAACTCCTGTTCGCCGCAGATTGCATCGCAGGAATTCCAGAATTCAGGTGTCATGCCTTTATAATACGGATTTTTTAAAGCGCGTTTTATTTTTCCGTTTTTAATTTCCCACGCGATTTCGCACCCGAATTGAAAATTAAGCCGCTGTTGGTCTATACTCCATGAACTATTGGTGTCCATTAAAATTCCGTCTTTTGTATCGTTAACGAGTTCATCAAGTGTGCCTTTATCCGGCATTAATGATAAGTTTGTTATTCTTGTTATTGGTATATCGGAAAAAGACTCAACACGGTTGCAACCGTTAGAACGGGTTTTGCCGATTTGCGGAGCTGTTTCCCTGTTCATCATGTATCCACGGTGTATGCCTTTTTGAACAATATGCCATCTCTGCGCTTTAACGCCTTCATCATCATACCCCTGAGTTGCCAGCCCGTTTGGAATAGTAGAATCCGCAACTATGTTTACAATATCAGAACCGTATTTAAAGGTATCGAGTTTTTCCGTTGTAAGAAAACTAGTTCCCGCGAAATCCGCTTCATAGCCTAAAACCCTGTCAAGTTCTGAGGCGTGTCCTGCTGATTCGTGTATCTGTAAAACGAGCTGTGAAGGCATTAATATTATATCTTTTTTAATACCTGAAGGGCATTCTTTTGCTTTTAATAAGGAAACGGCTTCTTCCCTTACGCGCTCCGCGTTGCCAACCATATCCATCGCGGGTATGATTTCATATCCAGTTGATTGATGTATCCCGTCAAAACTTACAGGGTAACTGCGTGTTTGAATATCGTTGCCGTCTGAAACTGTTAGTTTAAACCCTCCGCCGGAAATCATAATAACCTGTTCAATCAATGAACCGTGGCTGGAAGCAAAGAGTTTGTGTTCGCGGATAAACTGCATAAAAACTTTACACTCTTTTGCGAGCTTTGTTTTACGGCAAATTTTATCAACCTGTTCCATTATTTCTATTTTTTCGTTAATCGGAACGTCAAACGGATTGATAATATACGGAGTTGTCCATGTATCCTGATAAGCCGGTTCATCTGCCAGTTGAATAGAGTTTTTTATTGTTAATGCAGATGCCTCTGCTATAGTTACTGCTAAGGCAGCGGTTTCTTTTATTGCTTCAGGGCTTAAATCATCACTTGCCGCAAAACCCCATGCACCGTTTTTTAACACCCTGATTCCGTATCCTATTGTATCATCTTGAGCGAGGTTTCCCACTTTGCCGTTTTTATAAACTATGCTCTGGTTTTGTTCATTAATAACGCGTATATCAGCATAATCTGCCTTTTTTTTATCTGTAACCTCTAGGGCTATTTTGCATATATCTTTCAAGAGTTTTCTCCCGTACTAAAATTCTGTTTTACTAGTGAAATTAAAACCGTTTATCTTCACCCATGGAATTTTTCCCCAGCCTTCATCAAAGTCAATTGCCGTAACAGGGCCAAGCATGTCTATACCGGAAAGAATATTGAATAAGCTGTCACTGAACCTTAGGTTTTTTACAGCGTGTTTAATTTCTCCGTTTTCAACCATAAAAACTCCGTCTCGGGTCATTCCCGTTACAAGGAGTTCTTTTGGGTTTAATACGTTTGTATAATGAAGTTTTCTAATATAAAGGCCTTTTTTCATGCTCTTAATCATTTCCTCAGGAGACGCTTTCCCTCCCTCAAATACCGGACACATTGGAATTGGGCCGTAAGTATTCGGCTCGCCTATGGAATGGCCTGTGTTTTTTGTTTTCATTTTCTTTGCGGTCCGTCTGTCATGAACGAAATTTTCAAGTACGCCTTTGTTAATAAGCATAACTTTTTTCCTCGGTGTGCCTTCAAAATCAAAGGGCATGCCTCCTGCACCGGGTTCAAAAGCGTTGTCATATAAGGTCAATTTTTCACTTGCAATTTTTTTTCCAAGCTTGCCGTTCATGGCGCTTCTTTTTTCAATATAGGGCAAAGTGGCAAGGCCGTAATAGAGTAGAAAGAATATTAATTCTTCAAAAGCGTAAGGGGATAATACAACATCATATTTGCCCGGTTTTATGTCTTTTGCATCTTTATTTAAGCCCGCGTATTTTTTAGCAGTATTGAATATTTCCTTTACATCGAGTTCATCAATGTTAGCCGCTTCTCCCTGCCATGAAGATGAACCGGCTTGTCCTTGAACAGTAAATGAAACACTGGCCGAAGATGATTTATAATCGCAGTTCACTCCATTAGAATTAGCCAGAGCATAATATGAATATCCGTTTGTGAATAATCCGCTTACTTTATAGTCTCCCGTAGTGCTTAATATTTCTTTAAGCCTGTTTGCTTTATCTATAGGAGAATAATTAGCGGTTTTCTCGTTGTAATGATTATTTTCGTTGTATTTTTTCTTTTTTGTTAGGGGAATAATGGATTTATCTTTTTTTCCTGCTTTAAGCGCCTGCATTGCTTTATCATAGGTTTTTAAGATGTTTTTTTTATCTAAAAGATTTGTGCTTGCAATACCCATTTTTTTTCCTTTAATAACGCGTATCTCAAGCATTTTATCTTCGCTTTTAATATTTTCGCTGATTGCATTATTTGAATATCTGGTGTAATACTCAACACTTTGATTATACGTTAATTCGGTTTCAGGTGCCGGGCTTAATTTTAATATTTTTTTCAAATCGGCCATTTATCGTTTCTCCGGTGAATTCTTTACTTTATACATTACGATAAATACTTCATTTTTTCAAATATTTTTACAGGAATATCTAATTTTATATATTGAGCAAAATTTTATAAAAAAATGAGATTAATTTAGCGGCATTAAAATGAACACAGTTAAAATGTTCGATAATATTTATGGGTAAATTTGAGGTAAAATCTGCTTATAAAAATAAATAATTTAATAAAATTACATTTTTTTTTATAATAAGCATTTATTAATAAAATATTAAAATTATTTGAATTTTATTGTTGACATAGAACTTAAATGAATTTATAGTCAAACTAACTCATTTACTCATTTGCTGGAAGCTCTTTAGGAGGTTATTGTAATGGATAAGGTCAAAATTAAAAAAGCTTTTGGATTTTTAATTATTGTAATAGGAATTGGAATGGTGGGATTGGAATTTCTACTATCCATTTTTAATAGTTATGGTTCACAGTTAGAAAATAGAATAATTAATTTCAGAAAAGTCCGTAGAATTAGTACTGATGAAAGTATGCAGCTTGTACCCAAATTGGCTGGTTATCATGATACAAATTTAATGCAGATTGATAAAATTTATTTTCGTATTGCCAGACGTAAAGCTGCCAGAGCAACTGCACCTACGGAAAAAAAAGCTAAAAAAGCCAAGACTGATGAAAAAGCCAAAACCCAAAAAGGAACCTCTGGTGGCGGCGGTCAGGTAAATCTTCCTGCTGTTAATCCGGATACCGGCAAGCAGGGACAAACTCCAGCTGCAGTACCTGATTCGGGTTCAGGAGATAAAGACAAAAATACTGATTCCGGAGATGGCAGTGATACTAAAGAAAATAAAGATACCAATGAGGATAAAACTCAGGATTCAGGAGCAGAAAATCAACCTGATGCAACTCCTTCCGGTGGAAGTATAAGCCCTGCACTTTCAAAAGAGCTAGTAAAACTTTTCACATCAAATTATTCTCCGAATAAAGATGATTTAAAGAAGTTTCAAGATATAGTTTCAGGGTTGTCAAGTGATGAATACGGCAAGCTTATGAAACAGATTATTTCCAAAGATGTTTCTATTGATAAAATATTATTTTATAATAATGATTTTTTTCAGGGACTATCCGCGTTACTTCCTAAATTAAATAAAGGCCAAAAAGAGATAATTTTTGAAGTATTGAGTAACGAACATGCAGAATTTAGTCAGGAAAGCATGCAGAATATTGCTAAGGTTGTTGAGTTTTATAAATCAGACAATGCTAAAAAATTAAAACATAAACTTGGTAATACGCTTTTTAAATCCTATGCATCCCTGTTTGGTAATAAACAAGATAATATTAGCGCAGCAATTAAATATCTAGTTTCAAAAGAACTTGATTTACAAAATAAAATGAGATATTTAAGTAAACCATTATACAAAATTTTTTCCCATATAATAACAATTGGATTTTTGTTAGCTTGTATCGGATTTATTTTTACAATGGAAATTTCACGTATTTTCATTATGTTTTTCGGAATAATAAAAATACTGTTCTTATTAACTATACCGATTGCCGCTTTTCACGGAATAACCGGATTAGTAGTATTGTTTTCAATTGTTGCGATTGTTTTAACTTTCGTATCAATGTATATAGTAGATTTAAGAGTACCAAAGCAAAAAGCTTAAAAATAGAACAACTAAACATAAACTGTATTAAATAATACAGTTTATGTTTAATATTTAGACAAAATAAATAAGAATTTATTGTCGAAACCCTGAGAATTTTATATTATGTTTAGTGATGAATTTATTTATGATAAGGTATAAATATGGCAATGGCAATTAATGAAATAGAACAAAAATTAAAAAATTTCGAAAATAAGTACGACCAGATAAAAGGTTCTGCTGAAAACTCAATTCTTAGTGAAGTTGAGACAGCCATAAAAAATATAAAATCTGCCCTCGATGATGCCAAATCACAATCAGGTGAGGAAGCTGAAGTTATTGTGGGAAGCTTATCTGAATCCGTAGAAGAAATCGAAGAATATATTAACTCACTTTAAAATTATTTTAATAACTGTTATTTTTATTTCCACTTCAATTATTTTTTTCTAATTTTAAAATATGATAAAAGACTTATTTTCAAGCGCAGCTATTGAGGATATAAAATCTGAGATTATTCGTTCCGGTGATGCCGAGGTTTTTTTTATTGGTAAAAAAGAAAACGGAAGCGGAAGAATTGATACTGTTATACCTTGTGCATGGGGAAATGATAATGCAGTACCCGTTATTTTTAAGCAGGCTTATAAAGGTGATTATTTAATTCATAATCATCCCAGCGGAAATTTAAAGCCTTCTGATAATGATATTAATTTATCCTCTCATTTCGGTAATCAAGGTATTGGTTTCATTATTGTAAATAATCACGTTACTGAATATAGGACGGTTGTTCCATCCGTAGATATAACAGAGTTGGCTTTATTAGACACAGGGCAGCTTGCGGATATTTTATCCAAGGGTGGAGAAATATCAAAGTTTCACCCCGATTATGAATATAGAATCGGACAAATAGAAATGCTTGTGGCAGTAGGTGAAACGTTTAATAAAGATTCCGTTGCTATTATTGAAGCAGGGACAGGCACGGGAAAATCTTTAGCGTATTTGATACCCTCTGTTTTTTGGGCAATTAAAAACAAAGAAAAAATTATTCTATCTACAAATACTATTAATCTTCAGGAGCAGCTAATGCAAAAGGATATACCTTTTGTGAAAAAAGCATTAAACCTTGATTTTAAAAGTGTGTTGGTTAAAGGGAGAAACAATTACGTTTGTCTAAGAAAAGTATCTATGCTTGTTACAGGGGAAGAGCTGTTTGAAGATGAAGTTCTTGAGTTTAAAAACGCGATTATTCAATGGGCTGATACTGCAAAAACCGGAACAAAGGATGAGCTTGGCTTTATACCTTCGTATAATCTATGGGATCAGATAATTAGCGAAAGTGAAACCTGTACAAAAAGTAAATGTGCTCATTTTCAGGATTGTTTTTTCTTTAAAGCAAGAAAACATATGTCTTCTGCAAACATTCTCGTTGTTAATCATCATATTCTATGTTCTGATATTTCAATAAGAAAGGTAAAAGACGATTATACAACAACGGCATTATTACCGGTTTATACAAAAGTAATTATAGACGAAGCGCATAACATTGAAGATGCTGTATCATCTTTCTTCGGCACAAGAATAAGCAGGTTTGGTTTGGTAAAAAGTATTTCAAGAGTATTTAAACACAACCGGAAACGCAATAAATCCTCGGGAATATTACCGTATTTAGCCGGAAAACTAAATAAGATAGGTATAACGTATAAAAATAATAATGCCATACTTGAATGCTTAGATGAGATTCATAATATAAAACCAATATTTGCAGAAGCACCGGAAAATATTAATTTATTTTTTAATTCTTCAATTGAATTTGTAATAACAAAGACTAAAAGAACGAATTCCACTCAAATTCGTTTAACTTATCAAGCTCATAATGATGAAGATTATCAAAAATTAATTCAGACAGGTAAATCGTTAGCAAATGTATTAAGGGGTATTTCAACATCAGTTGCACGTTTATTTTCAAAACTTGAACGACTTGAGTATAATTTCAGGGAAGGTATCTCCGGCGAAATACTTGAACTTGGAAACTTTGCAGAAAGAATAAATGATAAAGCTAACTCTATTGAAAATATTTTGGCTTGCAAAGGAAAAGAGAACGTTTATTGGATTGACTTTGTTACAAAGAAAAACAAAAGTACGGTTTATTTTAATTCATGCCCCATAGAAGTTGGAAATTTAATGGCGGAATATATTTTTTCACCCATTAATTCCGTTGTTTTAACCAGTGCTACATTGTCTGCCGGAAATTCCTTTGAATTTTTTAAAAGCAGAACAGGGCTTAATAAGGTGAAAACAAAAAAGGTTAATGAAAAAATACTTACATCTCACTTTGACTATAGAGAGCAGGCCGTTTTATGCATTCCAACAGACATGCCAGAACCCAACTCTACAGAGTTTGATTCTCATTTCTGTGAATATGCAAGGGATATTTTATATGTTACGGGCGGTGCAACGTTTTTTTTGTGTACGAGCTTTAAACAAATTAGAACGCTAAAAAATTATCTGTCTCAGGAACCAGAACTTAATAATTTGAATGTATATGCTCAGGGAGATAACGATAGAAGCACTTTACTTAAAA
>CALGPD010000508.1 GCA_937960625.1 uncultured Spirochaetia bacterium
GGATTATCTTCAACGTATTCTTTAATATCCTGTTTCATTTCTGAAATGTCCTGTTTCATCTCAGATATATCCTGCTTCATCTCAGATATATCTTGTTTCATTTCAGGTTTATTTTCTTTTTCAACATCTTTTTGATTTTGAGGTTTTTTATCTTGTGCCATTTTTTTCTCCAAAATTAATCCTGTTTAGATTTTAAACTATAAAATTAAATTGTCAAGGAAATAATGCTTCGTAAATAAATAAAGTAAATATTGGGCGAATTATTATTTATTGTTTATCATATTTATAAATTACGAAATATTTGGCTCTATATTTTTTAACAAAGCCTTTACCGTCAATGTAGTTAGAATACGGGGATTTAACAATTGTGGCTTTTAATAATCTATTTTGATAGAAATATTCTGTTATATCCAAAACCTTTCCATTAGAATTTAGCGTAAAATATTCTTTAATATTTCCGTTGTGTTTATAATAAAATCTATTATGCCTGTAAAGTTTATATTTTAAAACATCTTCAAAGCTTATTACAGAGTAGTGCTTTATATCTTTAACCTTTCCGTCTTCGTTATATTTATAATCAACGAAGTAAATTAATCTTCCGGTTAAAGATAGCCATGCTTCTTTAATTAAAACGTTATTAATACCGTATTTATACTTGATTGTTCTTGTGATTTTTTTTCCGCTTCCGTATTCGTTGTATTCGCATTCAACAGCTTGCCCGTTTCTATACTTATAACTATAACTTTCAATCAGATTATTGGTTCCGGTGTATTTTTCTTTGGATGCTAATTTATTTTTTAGATATTTATACAACGTGAATATTTCAATTTGCCCCGTGCTGTTATATTGTGTTTCCTTTACCGGTTGATTATTTCCATTGTATTCATATTTTATTTTATGGCTTAGTTTTTTTCCCGGTTTATACCATATTTCATTTTTAAGTAGATATACATTTCGTTTAATGTCAGCCCGGATAATATTTTTGGGTAATAGCTTATTCGAAAGGTGCAAATAATATTCTGAAAAATAAAAACGGCTAAGAAAAACGGGTTTTCTATTTATTTTCTTTACATTCAAAACAAAGCGTGTTTTTAAGCCAACCCATTTATAGTAAATTTCGTTAAATAGTGCAATCTTTTTATAATTACCGTAGTTTTTGAAAAGTTTAAAAATTTCCTTCTTGATATTTACCGGATTTACAAATTGAGGCCTATATGTTAATTCATAAGCTAGAAGTCTATCTCTTAAAAAATATAAGTTAATTCTGTTAAAAATATTACCTGATTTTAGTATTACTGATATTACTTTCATACCGTAAATAAACGATACTTTTACGTTGTTTTTATTTGGATTTAAAAACCTTTTTTTATAGCGGTTAGTATATTTTCTTTTTCTGTTTATTATCGGGTTTAATATTTTTAATACCTGATAAGAATGAAGCCCCCATTTTATTTTTGAATATAGTTTTATTTCGGGTTTTTTCAGGAAAATATTGATTGGAACGTTTTTCTTTAAAAGTAATTCGTTATTTAATTCAGAACTTTGTTGGTTTTGTTCAGGTATTTTTTCTGATATTCTTTGATTATTATAATAATTTTCCGTATCGTTATCCGGTTTTACTTGTTTTTTCTTTCTATGCTTTTTTATATATTCGAGATTTTCCGGCGGCCGCCAGCTTTCGGAATATAGAAATAAGTTATTGGAAAATAAAATAGAACTTAGGATTAGCATAAAAACAAAATATTTTTTCATCAAAATATCTACCATGATAACAACTAAAATTAATAAATTATGCTATAAATCTATTTATAAATATTAAAAATTGCAACTTTTGAATATACATGGTTTGAGTTTTTATATGAAAACCATAAAATAGTATATTTATTTTTATAATAAAAATTATCTTAACAGAAACTTTTACGTTATCTTTAGGGCATTAGTATAGAGAAAATATACGGATGAATAATGAAGCAAATTTATTTTTTAGGAACAGGTTCTTCAACAGGTGTGCCAATACTTACTTGTAAATGTAAAGTGTGTAAGTCGGAAGATAAGCGGGATAAGCGCATGAGGCCCTCATTGTATCTAAAAGGGGAAAAAGAATGTGTTTTGATTGATATATCCGCAGATTTTCATTGGCAGGCACTTTATAATGATATACAAAGGATAGACGCTGTTTTCTTAACGCATGCACATCATGACCATATTGCCGGTATTGATGAAATCAGAATCTACAATTATAAACAAGGCGGAGCAATCCCTTTCTATGCAAATAATGATACATTAGTTGAAGTAAAAGAACGTTTTTCATATATATTTAAAAAGACTCAGGAGGGGGGAGGTAAACCGCAAATAAATTTATTTAATTTATCTCCTTTTGATACAATAGAACTTGAAGAGTTTAAAATAAAAGCAGTGAAAATACATCACGGTGAAATTATTATCAACGGATATATTATTAACGATAAACTTGCTTATTTAACAGACTGCTCGTTTATTCCGCAAAAAACTTTTGAAATTATAAAAAACATTGACGTTTTAATTCTAGGCGCAATACGAGTTAAACCGCATTCCACACATTTTAATTTTGAACAGGCGCTTGAGCAAATAACAAAAATAAATCCTAAAACAGCTTATATTACTCATATGACACATGATTTAACCCATATTGCGCTTGAGGATTTTTTTAAAGGGAAAGTTAAAATTCCTCATGACGGTTTAATATTTGAAATTTAATATTCCATAGTAATTATTTAATATAAAATTCAATTTCATAAATACATTGATTTTACACGCAATTTTTATTTATATTAACAGTTAAATGCTAAAAAATAATTGAGGATATTTCATGTCATTAAAATTTTATAATACCATGACCAGACAAAAAGAGGAATTTAAGCCAATAAATGAAAATGAGGTTAAAATTTATACATGCGGTCCAACCGTATATAATTATGTTCATATTGGAAATTTGCGCGCTTTTTTGTTCGAAGATATTTTAGTGCGGTATTTACGTTATAAAGGGTATTATGTTAACCACGTTATGAATTTAACTGATGTTGATGATAAAACAATCAGAGATTCTAAAGAAAACGGAATGGAATTAAAAGATTTTACAAAGAAATTTGCAAATGCTTTTTTCAATGACATTAAAACATTGGGCGTTTTACCTGCCTCCTATTATCCGAGAGCAACCATGCATATTAACGAGATGGTTGATATTATTAAAGGGTTAATGGAAAAAGGTTATGCTTATAAATCTGATGACGGGTCGGTTTATTTTAGTATCACAAAATTTAAAGAATACGGTAAACTAAATAATCTGGATAAAAGCGGTATGGAAGCCGGAAGAAGCGGTAGAGTAGTCTCGGATGAATACGATAAAGATAATGTAAGTGATTTTGTTCTTTGGAAAGCTTACAGCCCCAAAGACGGTGCGGTTTACTG
>CALGPD010000509.1 GCA_937960625.1 uncultured Spirochaetia bacterium
TAAACTTTACGAAGGATTACTTGCCGGGGATATGACTGTTTCAACGATTAAAACTAAAATACGTAGAGTTTTAACAAATGCTTATCCAACACGTGCAGGCAATCTTTTAAAATTTTTCAGCCAAATAGGGCTTCACAATTCCAGATATAGCTCAAATCCGTCTGAAGAAGAAAAAAGAAATTTACGTGCAGGGTATTTTCAATTTAAAGAAGAGAAATTTAAAGAAATGCTAGGCAAGTATTATTCTGCAATTAAAGATTTCTTTGCAAATGATACTGACGGTGACCTTGTTAAAGAAAACGGATTATCTGTCAAACTAAATAAGATTCTGCAATTTATTGCTTCAAAAAATTACCGTTCAACAAACGGAAGGGTTTATCCGGGATTAATCGAGAACAGAATATCTGTTCAGAAAAGTTATTTGAAAAATAATAAAAAACGTACAAAAAGATTCAAGAAGAGAATGGTTGCCAAAAGAGAGCGTATGATACGTCAAATTCGCCGTGCAGAACAAGCAGAATTAAAAGCACAGTCCATCCGTCGGCGTTTAGGCGCATTTCGGAATTATGGTAGAAACGGGCAATAATTTATACTAAAATCAATTGATTTTAAATTTAAATTATTGAAAATCCACTTACAGTTCTATATTATTTAACTATAAAATAATAGTTAATAATTATCATTTAATTAACTTTTCAGAGCGTATACATCATGGGGAATTTTGTTTTTATCGGAGATTCAATATTAGATTGGTTTAATTGTAATTATTATTTTCCTGAACTAGATATTATCAATCATGGTGTTGCAGGAGATATAATTAACGGGGTAATAAGCCGGCTGCCGCAGGCTGTTAACAGACAGGAAACACAAAGTATACTTGTAATGATTGGCCACAATGATTTATGTATGGGGGCAGATGTTGCACAAGCCATGTCAAAATTTGAGAAAATTTGTGCATTAATTAAAGAAAAAAACATTTCAAACGTATATATTTCAGGACTTTTACCAATTGATTTTGTTGATAATACAATAGTGATGGATTATAATAATGGCTTAAAAGAATTGAGTTTGAAATATGGTTTTACTTTTATTCCAGTCAGGGATAATTTTATGGATAATAACCTTAATATTAACAACGAATTATCTGACGGTTTACATTTAACAGAAAAAGGTTATAATGTTTTAGCAAAGGTGTTTAAAAACTATATAGTATAAGAAAAGAAAAATTCGTTGTTT
This sequence comes from uncultured Spirochaetia bacterium, assembly GCA_937960625.1. Classification (GTDB taxonomy): domain Bacteria; phylum Spirochaetota; class CALGPD01; order CALGPD01; family CALGPD01; genus CALGPD01. The sequence goes on from CALGPD010000509.1 coordinate 1,237, forward strand.
TAATGGGAATACAATATGAAAACAAAAGTTTTGATTGTAGATGATTCATACAGCAACCTGCAATTATTAAAAAGTTTATTAAAAGATGATTATGACGTTATTGACTGCAATGACGGCAAACAGGCTTTAGAATTAATCAAAGAGAATGACTTTGAATTAATGCTTAGCGATTATCTAATGCCATATATGGATGGAATGGAAATCACCAAAGAAATCCGCAAAATGGGAAATAATATCGGAATAATTATTTTAACAAGCCACGGTTCAATTGAAAATGCTATTTTAAGCGTAAAAGCCGGCGCTGATGACTTTTTAACCAGGCCTTTTGAAAAAGATGAACTTTTTATAAGAATAAACCTTGTGCTTGAAAAGAAAAAATTAAAAGAAGAAATTATTATTTTAAAAGAAGATATTAACATAAATTTATATAAAGAACAGAATATAATAGGCAGTAGCCCTGCATTTAAAAAAGTTTTAGACACTTCATTTAAAGTCTCAAAAACCGATGCTCCTGTACTAATTACCGGGGAATCAGGAACGGGTAAAGAACTCATTGCTAGAAGCGTGCATAATTTTTCAACACGGAAGCAAGGCGAATTCGTTGCCATTAACTGTGGCGCAATTCCCGCGGATTTACTTGAATCCGAACTTTTTGGCCATGAGAAAGGCGCTTTTACAGGCGCAGTTGCAAAAAAAATAGGATTATTTAAAAAAGCAACCGGCGGAACACTGTTTCTCGATGAGATCGGAGAACTGCCTCTTGAAATGCAGGTTAAACTTTTACGTGCTTTACAGGAACAGGAAATCCGGCCGCTGGGTTCAACTCATTCCGTGTCTGTTGATGCCAGAATTATAACAGCAACGAATAAGGACCTTGAAGAAGCGGTTGGAAACGGGGAATTCCGCGATGATTTATTTTACCGCCTCAATGTTATTCAGATACATCTTCCTCCATTAAGAGAACGTAAAGACGATATACCCGAACTTTGTTCCTTCTTTATAAAAAAACTTTCTGCTAAATATAAAAAATCCGAAATCGGCCTATCCGGAAAAGCTATGAAGAAAATTATCGAGTATTCATGGCCGGGCAATGTACGTGAACTTATGAATCGGTTGGAATCATGGTTTATTTTAACCGAAGAAGATGAAATAACAGGGGAAACCATAAATCTCGATTCGAGTAAAACCGTTGTTGATACTAACATAATTACAGAAATTAAACCGTTTAAAATTGCTAAAGAAGAATTTGAGCGTAATTATATAATTTCTGCTTTGAAAAAGTTTGAAGGCAACGTTAAACGTGCATCCGAAGAAACAGGCAAAGACCGTAAAGATTTTTATTACTTAATGAAAAAATACAGTATCGACCCGAATAATTTCCGGTAAACGATTTAATACAAACCGCAATATTAACGACTATAAATAAAAACTAAATCAAGCTTTAAGTATAAGTTTTAGATTTAAAATGTAGAACGTGACGGACGTGTAGGGTTTTAGATATATTTTAAAAATAAATATGAAATCAATGCGTAAAATCATCGCTGTATTTTTTTTATATAAAGAGGAGGATTAGAAATAGTATGGGGTAGTAAGAAAATTACTTTCAGGCTGAACATCAAGCATTAAGAAAAACAAACTCCCCCTTTACTTTAAAAGGGGTGACTATACCCATGAGTTTGCTTCACTAAAGGCAAATGCTGATGTCATCGCTCGCTGGTGACAATTCCCATGAGTTTACTCGCAGATGACTAAACTCGGATGCTTGCTCGTTGGTGACTAAGCACAGGGATTTATAAAAACACTTATATATTCCTAAAATTTTATTAAAAACCCTTTTACTATCCAAAAACGTAGTATATTTTCGTTATGCAGGATTTAAACGAATTGGCTAAATATTATAATCTGGGCTTAATTGAATATAACAACGGAAATTTTAACCATGCTTTAAATTATTTTAACAAAGCCGTTCAAATGCGTTTTGAATATGTTCCTGCTGTACAAATGAAAGCCTTGTGTTTATTTAAACTCGGTGATTTTCAGTCAGCAGCAGAAGAAGCCACGTCCGCGGTTATTTATGAGCCGGGTTCTGCTAAAGCGCATTTTATAAAAGGTTTTTGTGATTACAAAGCGGGAAATATTTATCAAGCAATTAATTCTTTAAAAAAATCCTTAAAGCTTGATAAAAGCAATGTATATAACAACGTATTACTCGGTGTTATTTACTCTAAAATGAATGAAAGCAAAAAGGCCTTGTCTGAACTTGAAAAAGCGTATGACAAGGAAAAGTCGGATTACATAAGTTTTATTTACGCGAAATTACTTATTGAAACTGGAAATAATAAAGGTTTGGAAATATTAAAAAGTACCTCCGTATATCCACCGGCGCGGTTTTTACTGGCTAAGAATATATTTAACAGCGACCCGGCAGCCGCAGAAAAGATGTTCGTTAAATTGTTAAAGACTAAATCTTACAGACAACAGTCAATGTATTATCTGGGCTTAATATATTTTAAAAAAAGATTTTTTAATAAAGCAGCAGGCCTTTTTGCACGTTTGAGCATAAACACAAAAAATAAAATAAACTATTTTTATAGGGCAGCTCAAGCGTTTTATTTGTGTAAAGAATATTCATCCGGCCTGGAATTTCTTGATTATGCTGATAAATTATGCGGGCTTAGCAAACGCGATGTTGAGCTTGAAGCAAAGGTGCTTAAATTAAAAATTAAAACTTTGTTAAAGTCTAAAACTAAGCGTGAAGATTTACTCGTTGCTGTTAAAAGGCTTGAGTATTTATCAAAGTCCGGGGAGTATTCATTTTTCATTGAAAAGAGTTATATCAGGCTTTATAAAAAATTTCACAGCAAATCTGATTTTAAAAACGCTTTATATTTGAGGAAGACCCGGGGAAAAACTCTAACAGGCACAATTTATTCTAATTATTCGGGGAAGTTAAGAAAATGGGTTTTAATCTCGGGTATAATCGTTATCTTAATATTAATATTATGGGAAATCCTTGTTTTGTTTCAAAAGTAACTTACAAACCGCGTTTTCATATTTTTACAGCAAATGGACAGAAAATTTGTACAACGTAAAGAAAATAAACATAGCGTTCGGGAAGAATCACAGAGGGTACTAAAAAAACGAATTTAAAAATATCAAATGCTCGACTGATTAGTAACGCTGTGATTGGATTATTTAATTTTAGTTTTGATTTTATACCTCTACGCTGCTTTTCTTACTCTGTGTTATATGAAAATGTGAAATTCGATCTTATTAAATTATTTATTGACCAGGTCAGACCTATATCATTGCGAGCCATAGCGAAGCAATCACATTTGGTTTTGTCATTTAATGATACTGCTTCGTCAAGTCCGTTCCTGACAGTGACGTAAAACTTTCCAAAATAGCGGAAATTTTTGCTTCAAACTAAATTTATTTTACGTGCATTTGCTTTCATGTTGTGGTTTGAAAATAATGAGATAATTCCATGTTTTAACAATCATTGGTATAATTCGATTTTTATTATAAAATTTAATATAAAAATTGAAAATCCACTGATTTTGCGACATATTTTAATTATGAGCAAAGTAAAAATCGGAACAGCAGGTTGGAGTTATGCGGATTGGAAAAACATTGTTTATGCCAAAAACGAGCATGATACTCTTTCTTTTATTATGAACTATCTTGATTGTGTTGAGATAAATACAACGTTTTATAATATTCCCCCGGTTAATTACTGCAAAAACTGGGAACAAAAACGTAAAGATAAAGACTTTGAGTTTATTGTTAAAGCAAACAGAGTTTTCACGCATGAAAAGGATTTTGATAAAAAAAGTGTGACTAGTTTTATTGAGGCAATATTTCCTCTGGGAAAGCCTTTGTTATTGTTTCAATTTCCTTTTTATTTTGTTTATAGTGATAAAACGTATTATCATCTGGAGAAAATAGCAGATAATTTTAAAGATTTTAATAAAATTCTTGAAGTGCGTTCGGCAAGTTTTGATAATCCCGGTGTTATTGAAAAAATACACGCTTTGGATTTTACTTTTTGTCTGCCTGATTACCCCGAATCAAAAAAATCATTTGTTAATAAAACAATTACGAATAATAATATCGGGTATTTGCGTCTTCATGGCCGGAATTATGAGACATGGTTTAAGAAAAATAATGAATTGAAACCTTATGAAAAGTATAATTATTTATATTCCAGAGATGAAGAAAACGAAATTGCTGAAACGATAAAACTATTACTTAAAAATGTAAGTGTTATGTATATAATAGCGAATAATCATTATAGAGGAAAAGCATTTGTGAATTCTCTTTTTTTAAAAAGTAAATTCATAGAAAGTTGTGTTGAAACACCGGAGTTACTGCTTGAGAACTATCCGGAATTAGAAGAGATTTCATGTAACAGAAAAGATACATTATTTTAACGTGAGAACGTTGTATTTATTATAATAAAGGATAAATCTAAATATTAATGAAATTGAAAAATTATATCGGTTTATATATCATCCTAATTTTTTCGTTGAATTGTACCCAAAAGACGCAGAGACAGGTTTTGGAAACTAATAATTATGCCGGTAGTAAATATAAAATTTTTAGCGCTACTGTGATGCATAATGATTTTATCAGCGCAAAGGCTAAGATATACAAGGAAGTGCTTAAATACAGCATTAAAAAATTACTAGGCAGAAATATTTATAACAAGAATTTAAATAAAATTAAAACTGTTTTTATCACACCCAACGGAGAAAAAACAAAAAAGTACTTTGTTAGAACAAATGATATGGTTAGATCCAGAGAAAAGGTTGGGACATATATCTTTTTAAATATGAGTACAACTTTAATCATTGATAATTTAGTTGATGATTTGATTAAAAGCGGCTTTACTGATATTAAAATTAATGATTTAATATCTGCAGTTAATATTATTGGTATAAATAATAAAGACAGGATAAAAAAGCTTGTGAGTAAAAAAAATTACCTCCGTTTTTATCAGGGGAAATCAGTCGGATTTATACACAACCAGAGGGGGCATGTTCTTGCTCCTGAAATTATTAATAAAATTTATAATTATGTTAGAAAGTCATTGAATAACATAGATATAAACATGCCGGCTTATAATAATTTTATTATTACAATAAATCGCAATACGAATTATAAACAAATAATTTCAAAATATTCATTGGACTATATCATTTTTTTCAGTGAAAATACCAGTGTGAAAAGATTGTATTCAGGTCAGTATAAAGTCGACAGTATAATAAATTTAGTATTATATAATAAAAAATTTATGAAAATTAATAGTGTTAATTTAATTGTTGATGAGGTGAAAAGCGGCAGCCGCTCTGTTCCGTCAATTATAGCAAAAGAAATAATCGAAAAAGGGCTAACAAATTTATTCTTAAAATCGTCTTTCAGGTTATCAAGAGGAGAAACCTTTACTTTAGTATTGAAGAATTTTCCTTCAACACAAAGTATTAAATCATTACTTTCTAAAATAAAAGGTGTAGGCAAGAAGAAAATATCAAGGCGTTTGAATAAACAGACTTATGTTTCTGTTAAATTTAAAGGAAGTCGACTGGACTTGCAAAGTTATATTTTAAATTTAATTGATAAAAATAATCTTGGGAATAAAATTTATTTAACAAATTCTGAAAAAAAAGTGATTGAATTAACGTTTATTGGTGTTAAAATAAATTAAGCTTTATTGGCTGTTAATAAAGCCTCATTAAAAATAGTAATTTTATGCCGGGGTGTTACCCATGGCTGTTTGGCCATCGGCATTTAAGTTAATAAAACAGGAGATTTTTCTATGAGAAAAATATTAGCATTTTTACTTGTAATGGCTTTTGCCATTTCAATCACCGCTTGCGGCGGCGGCGGCGGAAAAACAACCAGCAGAGGCGGTAAAACCTCTTCAAAATTTAGAGTTCAAGTACTCGAAACTTCACCAGGCGGCGGAGCATGGATATTAAACGGAACTAGAATCAGCAAGCATATGGGTGAAAAAGTTATCATGTTCGTTGGTATGGGTGTTGCTGAAGACCAGCAGGCAGCTCGCGACCTAGCAAAGCTTAATGCTCAAGCATCAGCAGCTTCTGCTATTAAAACTCTTGCAACACGTCAGGTAGCTAGAGCTTGGGAAAGAGTTGGAATTCCGGGACGTACTGAACAAGGCGAGCAGGTAACACGCGGCCTTGAAGCAGCTGTATCCAGAAACGTTGACGTCAGTGGATTAAACCCTGTGAGACATTATTACCGATATGTTAAAAAACCCGGTTTCGCAAGGCCTTTCTATGAATGGTATACTGAAATGGCTATGCCTTATAACAGATATAAAGATTTACGCGACGGTGTAATCAGAAGAAATCAAAGAAGCTATAGATTAAACCGAAGACAACGCGTTCTTTATAACAGAACTGAAAGAGCTTTACGTGAACTTAATAGAATGGATAGAGAAGGAAACGGTGGTGTTCCTGGTGGTAAAGTTGAATTATCACCTACACAAAAACAAAAACGTGAACAAGCAGTTCCAGGCCAATAATTTAAGTTTTTAATAATAAAAAACCCCTGTTATTTTGCAGGGGTTTTTTAATTTATATTAATGGAATTATAAGTTTTTAATTTTTTCTAAAGTTAATCCCGTTATTTTATTAATCATTTCAAAAGTCAACCCTTGCTCTTTCATTTTTTTTGCGGTTTGAATAATACCTTGCTCAATACCTTGCTCAATACCTTGCTCAATACCTTGCTCAATACCTTGCTCAATTGCCTCTTCTTTTGCTTGTTCAATCGCGTTTCTCATACGGGATTCTTCATCTCTTTTTTGTTTTAATCGCGCTTCGTATAATTCACGCATTTCGTTATTACCTGTGAATTTTTTATATTCATTATGCGCTTTTGAAAATTCATCAAATTTTTCAAGTACACCTTTCATTTCATTCTCCTTGGTTTGGCCTTCCGATAATAAATATCTAAACCAATTTCTTAATTTTGTATTTATTTTATTTTCATTATTTTTATATTTTGGAATTTCCAAAAAATGTAATTCTAAATGATTTGATAGTAAAACGTGTTTATTCTCATATTCAAACGGTAAAAAACAAGTATGAAAAGTGTCTAATTCTTTAATTAAATTGAAATCCACAATGTTAATACAAATAACGCGTTTTAAATCAAAATAATATTCACTTTCCTTTAACTGAGCGCTATATAGTTTTGCCCAATAATAAAGTGTGCGGTATTTAAATTCCTTTGTATCTGTTAATTGAATTTCGATATTGTATATTTCGTCATTTTGATCTTTTGCTTTTATATCAAGAATAGAAAATTTATCTGTGGGAAATTCTTTTAAATTGAATGGATTTAATATTTCAATTTCCTTTATTTCATCCATCCCGGAATCAATCAACACTGCATTAATAAAAGATAATAGTAAATCTTTAGTTTCCGTTCTGCCGAATATGTATTTGAAAACAACGTCTTTGAATGGATTTATATATTCACTCATACATAAAATTTAACAAATTTTTATCTGATAAAAATTATTTTTACTTTTATTTTTGATTTTAATAAGAAAATAAAAAAGCCGCCTTATACTAAAGACGGCCTTATATCTATCAAAATATTTTTATTGGCGTGATCTTCTTGCTGACGAAATTATTAAATTAACTTCTGATATACTTATATCCAGGCGTTTTGAGATTTGCTCAGGGCTCCAGTTCCTCTGATAAAGTTTAAGAACTGCATCCCGATTTTCTTTTGAAGCATTTTTAGCTTCAAGCAAATCTAATTCGTTGCTTGTATTAATACTATCGTCAAAAGCAATGCTTGATGCCGCGTATAATTTGTCAAGCTGGCCTTGAGTTTGTGATGTTAAAGCTTCAAGGTTTACTTCCATAGCATCTAACCGCTTACGCATTGTATCTAATTGTGAAACTCTTTCATCAATGTGTTTTGCATAACTATCCATTTCTTTAAAACGCTCAACTGCATCTTCAATCATATCCTCTCCGGCTTCAACCCTTTGGATATTAGCTTCAACTTGTTTGAGGCGGTTAGTAACATCTTCGTTTCTATTATCCATAACCTCAAACTCATGCCTTAAGCTTTCGAGCTGGTCTGTTAATGTTGCTGCAAAACTTTCAGCTTGATTCATTGATTCAATAGTAGCAGATAATTCTTTTTCCTTATCTGCCAGAGCAATGATTTTATCCTCAAGTTCGGTATGGAAATTATTTAGATTGTTTAACCTGTCTTCAATTTTATCAACAAGCATTGCATCTTTGTTAACTTTGGCAATTTTGATTTCAAGCTCGTCGCTTTTTTGCATAACTTCCATCATACGCTCATTAAGATAATTGATTTCTCCACCTTTTGCTTTCAAGCTTGTTAGATTTTCGCTTACAAGATGATTTTCTTTTTGCAGCATTTTCATGCGTTTTTCAAACTCTTCAAGTTCTGATTTTTCTTCTTTTATTTTGCTTAAATAGTTATTAAATCTTTCAATATCAGAGTTAACTTTTTCTACGAACTTATCAGCTTTTTTCATAATCTTAGTTTCTTTAGCAAATTCATCTATGCGGTTTTCAAGAACTGTGATTTCATTGTCAAGTTCGTTAATCCTGTTCCGTGCACGGGTTTCAATTTTATCCTGTATTTTTGAAATATTGTTTTCAAACGCATTAATATTTGTTTGAATATCTTTAATTTTTTCGTTGATTGCATTCTCAGCTTCGTGGCGCTTTTTGCTGTTCAGTTCTTCAAATTGTTCCATATCAACTTTAATCCGTTGCTTATATTCATCTATTTTATCTTTTATTTGCTGTGTTAAAGTTGTTTCAAGTTCAGTTGATTCATATCTGATTTTATCAATTTCTTCTGCAAGTTCAACGATTTTGCTTTCAGTTTTATTAACAAAGTTATCGTTTCGTTCTTTATATTCTCTTTCCATGACGCTGAAAGTATTTTTAAGGTCATCAGCTGCCCGTCCAACGTCTTTATTCAACATTTCCTTAAGGTTGTAGATTTTACTTTCAATATCGTTTAAATCTCTGTTAAAGTCTTCTTTGCGTTCTTCAAGCTGATGTGAAATATTGATTTCTTTATCTTTAATATCAGACTCTATACTTTCAAGTGTTCTTGAAACTTCAAGTTTATAATCATTTATGCGTTTATCAACCTCACCGAGGGCTTTATTTGAAATGAATTTAAAGTTTCCTTTTACGTTTTCAAGTTCTTCATTCATCTGCTTAATTTTATAATCAGTATCCTTCATCAAATCTTTATGTTTTAGCATATATTCTGAATCTGTTTTACTGAAATGGTTTCTCATTGAAATAATTAAGTTGTCAAGTTCTTTAGTATAGCTGTTCTTGATATCATCCACCATGAGATTAATGTCTTTAACTTTTTCATTAAGCTGTTCTTTTTTGCTTTCAATATCTTTATTTAATCCTTTTATTGCCCTTTGCAGATATTCCTGCGATTGATTTTCAGTTTGTTCAAGGGATTTAAACAAATCAGCAATTCTTTCATTGAAAACGTTTTGTTTTTCTTCAATAGTTGTGTTAATAACTTCAGTTGCCCGTTCTGCGCTGCTCTTAGCTAATTCATTAACGTGTTCAATGTTTTTATTAACATTATCTATGTCTTTTTCAAGATTTCTCGTTGTGCTATACAATTCTTCTTTTACGGAAGAGAGTTCTTCAGAAAGTTCCATAGCTGCTTTTTGATAATTTGTTTTTAGTTCATCTTTTGCGGCTTCAACTTCTTGTTTCAAAAATCCTTTTTCACCCTGCAACTGAGATTTTAGTTCATCTATTTCTTTATGCAGCCTTTCGTTCATTATTCCTTTAAGGTTAGAAAGAGATGTTTTTAATCTGTTAAAGTCTTCATTGAATGTGGTTTTATATGATTCAACCTCTTTGGTGAATGTTTCAGTTCTAATTCCTAATGTTTCCATGAAATTTTCATCAAGGTTTATAATTGTCTGCTGAATCCTTTGTAATTCCTTATCTATTTCATGCCTATCATCTTCAAAGTGACTTTTGAATACATCAATTTCATTTTCAACTCTTTGTATTAAATCTGCTTTTACGCTGTTAACATTAGTTTTGATTGTTTCAACTTCGCGTTCAAGACCGTTTTTACTTTCACTGAATTGTTTATGGAAAGTTTCGGTATCCTTATCGAGTTTAGTTTGAGCGGCTTCAATGTATTCTGTAATCCTTTGATTTAATGCTTTATAATTGTGAGCAATTTCGCTTTTCCTTGTATTTAGACTGATTGAAATTTCTTTCATTTGCTGCTCAACAGATTCTTTGAGTTTGGAAATATTTTCCTGAAGTCCGTTTTCATGATGTTTAAAGTTTGCGATTGCCTTATTGTTTTCATTAAATAAATTCGTTTTAATGTTTTCAATATCAACAAGGAGTTTACTTCTACTGTCTTTAATCATTCCTTCGATTTCAGTTTTTATTTCAGTGAAACGGGAAATAACAACATTTCTTTGTTTTTCTATTGTAGAAGAAAAATCTTTAAGCTGATCATTAATTTTTCTGTTATTTTCAGAGAGTGAACTGTCCTGCAGCGATTTTATTTTTTGTATTTCTTCATTTAAGAATGATTTTTCTTGATTTAATGAAGTATTAAATTCTTGAAGGAAATTATTTAAAGTTAATTCGTTTTTCTTGAACTCATCTTCCATTTGCTGCCTGATTAATGAAAAATGATTATTTGCATCGCCTTTTAACTTGGTTAAATATTCAAACTTTCTTTTTTTCTCTTCTTCAACTTGTTTGGTAACATTGTTAAAGTAAAGTTTTGTATCATTCATTTGTTTTTCAACATAACCGGAAAAAGATTCCATTTCTTTGGATATTTTAGCATCAGCTTTATCTGTAAGCTTAGATACTTTTCCATCTATTGTTTTAAAGTTTTTAACTAAAATTTCTTTTTCATCAACAAGTATTTTTTTCAATTTGTCAATTTCATTTAAATACATTGCTTTTTGTTTTAAGACGTCATCTTCAATTTTACCGTTAATTGAAATAATTTTTGATTGTAAGTCATTTTCAGCTTCTTTTATACCTTTATAAACAAGTTCTATTTTTTCACCGGCATTTTCATTTATTCTTTGAAGCCTTATCTCTAGCTGTTGAAGTAATTTTTGTTCCGCTTCATTCGCGTTTTTATCAATATTTTCTAAAAGATTTTCATATTTGTTAATCCGTGATTTAACAGATTGTATATAATCCTCTGCTCGTTGCTGATAATTTATTTCAAGCGAACCTAGTTTTTCTTCAAGGAGTGTAAACTCGTTAGCTGATTTAACTCTTTGGTTATCTACCAGGCTTGAGAATTTTGAAAACTTATCGTTTAATTCAGACATAATACTGTCACGTACTTCATTTATATCACCCTTGACGCTTGAAAGGTCATCATTTAAAGAACCTATCATACGTGCACTTTCTTGCTGAAAGTCTTCAACTCTTAATGCATTTTCTTTAAATATTTCTTGAATATTTGTTTTTCTGTCATTTATCCAGGCATTTAAAATCTCTTCATGTTGACTTAATTTTGAATTTAATTCTTGCTCAAACATTTCGATGGCATTTGTTTTAATTATAGGCAGATCGTCCTGTAATGTTTTTGTGTCAATTTTTAACTGCTTAACGTTTTCTGAAATGTGTTTCAACATTTTCTCTTCATGCTGAATACCTTTTATGTTTTCTTCAACTTCATCGCTAATATCTTTTAAAGTATCAAGCCTTTCACTAAGAATACTTACAATGCCTTCACCGCTTTCGAGTTCATCAAGTTTTTCATTAACGAACTCAAGCTGTTGATTCATCAAGTCAATATAATTTTTAGATTTGGAAATTAATGTATCAAGCTCAAGTGTTTTGTCATTGAATTCAATTGCTTTTTAATTTAGAAAGCTTGATCCAATCCTTCCACATA
>CALGPD010000510.1 GCA_937960625.1 uncultured Spirochaetia bacterium
GCTTGTACTCCATGGCCGGTTGCATCAGCGAGGAAAATTCTATATCTCATGTTTTCAATTTCGAAAATATTATAAATATCTCCTCCAACTTCCATCATGGGGTTAAATTTTACGAAAACTTCAATATCCTTGTAGTTTTTATAGTATTCTGATAAAAGGTTTTTTTGAATTCCTTTGGCCATAAGCATATCATATTGTATTTTTTTCTGAGCTAAAGCCTTGTCAGTATTATCATAAAATATCATTAGTATTGTATCTGTTTCACCTGTTGATTTTTTTACAGGGCTGAAACTGAAATTAAAAATAAACTCCCTGTTATGTTTAGAGGAGAAAAATAAAACGTCGTCAAGTGATGATGTTTTTCCTTGTAAGGCCAGATTAAAATTATTATTTAATCCTGTATGTTTCATGCTTAAAAGTTTAATAATATTTAAGCTGGCAAAAGTATCTGTATCGTATCCTAAAAGTTCGGTACATTTCCAGTTAATATATAACGGGTATCCCATTTTATTTAATACTATGATTGCAAAGGGAGAGTTATCAACGAGGCTTTTAGAAAATGAACGCTCTTTTAAGATTTCATCATACAACTTTGAATTTTTGATAATTATTGTAAATTGTTCAATTAGCCTTTTTATTCTTTCAATATCATTATCACTAAGAACTAAAGCCTTTGTATGTGTGGTTAACGCAATTGAGCCGATAACTTTATGTTCAAAAGATAAAGGAATATGCAAAGCGCTTTTAATATTTAATAATTCTACTGTTGTCCTGCTTGCTTCATTTTTTATGTTTATAGTCTCATTTACCTGACTGTAGAAAGTTTTATTCTCCAAAATACATTCAGCTGCTCTTCCTCCTTTTTCATTTAAGGGGAATTCTTTAACATCAATCATTGATGCTAAATGCTGCAAAAAATCCGGCAACGTGAAAAACATTATTTTATAAGTTTTTTTATTCTCGTTAACAAACGCGAGCCCGCCGCCTTCAAATCCATAAGTGTTTATTAAATAATCTATAATTTTACCGTAAACTTTTTTCAAATCAAGGGAAGAACTGATATATTTAGTTATATTGAATACATTCTCAATCTCTCTGCTTTTCTTTTCCAAATCAGAATGCAATCTGGCATTATTTATTATTACTTCAATATTATTGATAAAATCTTGAATACCGTTGATTTCCTGATTAGTTAGTTTTATGGATTTTGAAAACGCTGTAAATGAAATAACTCCGGATGCCTTATTTTCGGCAATAACCGGGATGTTTAATATAGTTTTTAATTTTTGAATATTTACACTTGCTTGATTATAATCACTTAAGGTTTTATTTTTTTCAAGCTCAGTAAAATATACAGGCTCTTTGGAAATAATACAATCACTTATCCAGTCTGAGTTAGGCTTGATTTCAATTTTATATTTTCCATACTCAGTTACTATATCTTTTATATCTTTAGGTACAACGCTTTTTTCAAGTAAATAAGTATTCGACTTTTCATCTAGGTAAAAATATAGACAACCTTCAAATTTATATTTGTGGAAGATATAATCACATATTTTATTAAAAACTTTATCCAGATTAAATGAATAGCTAATGTCTTTTAAAATGTTAGTAAAATTAGTTAATTTAAGATTTTCATCTTCTATGATTTGGTTAGTTTCCGATCTTATTTTTTCATAAATATATACTAGTAATGAAGAAAATGTAATTATGCCTAAAACAACAATTGTATATTTTAATGAATATACAGTGAATTTAGCATCAACAAATTTATTTAGTATTGATATAAATATGGTGCAAAATATTAGGCAGAGATTCCAGTATATTGCTTTTTTAGGACCTTTTACAAAAAATGAAATTAATGGAAATACAAAATACCAATAAATTCCGGTCTTTAAATATCCCCCGTCAACGTAGAGAAATAAACACAACGAATAAAATCCGGCTAATAAAATGCATCCTGATATTTTTACGTTTTTAGTTTTATTAAAATAAATAAAGTTAGCGAAAAGCAATATCAGTAAAGAGGTTAAAATAATGAGGTTTATAAATTTATCAAAAAATAAATATATTACTATAAACGTTGTCAATGCAAAAAAACCGGCTATTGTAAAAATGGATATAAATAGTTTTTGCTGTTTGTTTTTCAATAGCTTTTGTAAATCCGTTTTTGCTAAATTTTTTATAAAATTGAAATTCAATGAAAGAACTCCCGGTTTTTCTCATATATTAAATTAAAAATATAATTATAAAAAAGCTTTCGATTTATTTATTTTTTTATATAATAGATTTATTGATAGAAATATTATATTTTTATAAGTATGGAGTTTTAAATGAATAAAAAGTATATATTATTTTTGTTTATCATTTTATTTCCTTTAAAAACTTATAGTAATATTGATAATTGGAAAGTTGAATGGTGCCGCTTTAATTATAGAGAAGTTAAAAAATCAATTTCTTTATGCTTGAATAGAGGCTGGCTGCCTGTGGGGT
>CALGPD010000511.1 GCA_937960625.1 uncultured Spirochaetia bacterium
GCGTTATATTATAATCATAATATTTCAAATATTTCTCAATAACTCTTTTTTCAATACCTTCAAGATACGCAACAAGGTCAAACGTTCCGTTAAAATCAAATTCCTCAAAAAACGGTTTAACCTTATCAGTATTTTTTGCAAATAAATCTTCATGCTTTTTCTTATTTATTTTTGCATCTAAATCCTTACTTTGTGTGGTAAATGATAGATCATTATCAGGAAAAATTTTATCTTCTATATTATTTTCGACAGCTTCAATATCCTCATTTTTTGATAATGAATAACTATTATTTTCAGTTTCTTCAATAGGTGAATCGTATTTTAAAGGAACGTGGTCTGTAATAAAATCTGTAAAGCTAACGACTTTATAAGAACCGTCAGGAAAAATTACAGGAAAATTATCTAATTCGCCCAATTGCTCTAAAAACCCTCCTTCATTTTCACTGCTGGCTGCCTCAATAACATCGCCTGAATCTGAATTTATTTGCCGGGTTAAGAAGGTCGAAGAAGATGCATTTGCAATAACATTCTTTTTTAAATAATATCCTTTTACAAAATTGGATTCATTTAATACAGGAACGATTTTACAATTTTTAAAATCAATAAACAATCGAATAAGTTCTTTAAAAGTATTTACTTTTGTATCCATTTATTAATTAATTAACCATTTTTTTTTGATTGGTAATAATTGTTAACGTTTCCAATACATCTTTATAATAATCAAAATATTCTGAAAGTTCATACTCAATCAAATCTGCCAACAATACAGTATCTTTATCTTTGAATGCGTTAAAAATTTCAGTAATAATATCAAGAAGATTCTTATTCATTTCATGTACTGTTTTTCCAGCAACTTGCATTTTAGTATAATCAAGGCCTAATAAATCTTCAATTCTTTTTAGAGTAATAACGAGATTATCTAACACGCCGGTTATTTTTTTAATACCGATTAACGCATTAATATCATCACCTGATTGAAAACTCTCACTTATTTTCTCTAAAGTCGATGCCATACCATAAATATTAGTTTTTAGTGTACTAAGAACGTGTAATATATTAGTATCATTAAAATCCCCTTCATTATGGTGTGATTGAAAAACTGCCTGCTGAATTAATATTGGTATGAATTCTTTTAAAACAACTAATTTTTCCCTTATTCCTGTAGCAAAATAATCATAGAAAAAAGAATCATCACGTTTTTTATTTTCAAGTTGTTCTACTGATAATGCCATAAATGCCAAAGTTTCTTCTAATGAATCGTTTTCATAAAACATATTTGGGATGCTTATACCTAATACCCGTGAAGAAGTAAAAATCATATCAGAGACCCATTTCAAACCTTCAATTTTTTCATCTTTGTCAGATAAAAAGTAATCCCTGCCCTTATCTATTTCTTCAAGAAACGTATCTATATAAAGTTTTGAATCCTGTAAACTGACTAGAGCTATTTCAGAAGGGCTTGCAGTTTCTATAGAGATGTTATTTACATCGCTTAAACTTATTCCTATAAGTTCATTTTTCTTTTCAGGAGTAATTTCTGCCCCGTCAACATTTATATAACTTATAACAACATTTTGATTATTCAACCAATGTTCAACAGATTCAATTATTTCCAGTACAGTTGATTCATTTTCCAAAGTAAAATTAAGCTTTTCATTGTTTACATGTATTTCCATTTTTGTTTACCCTTAAAAAAAGATATTACGTTAACATATTTATCGTATATTTTTTAAATTACATTAACGGATTTTTAAAATACAAATAAAATGCCTCTCGCGATAATTTTCTTTAAAATTAATAATCATGTTTTAATAATTTTTAATATAAAAAATAAAGAGCAGCTAAATAATTGCTGCTCTTTAAAATTTTAATACATAATCTCTATCTAGCTGATCTTATATTTCAATTTAATTTTTTTCACTCTTTTGTTTTTTCCCGTTACATATAGATATGTTATATTTTTAGACGAAAATTCTGTGGGATAAAAAACATTTATATTAAAAACACCTAATGATGCCGGTAATATCTTTTCATGAGTTATAACGGAAGGTGTATCTCTCACTATTGGAAGATTATCCTTAGTTTCAGCAGTACCGGAATATAAACTCGCTTTATATAATCCTTTGCTGGATTTTATATAAATCATAGGATTTATATATGAAACCGGGCGACCTTTAAATGAAACAGTCAAAGATAAAACGGGAAAAGCATGCTTTGTTTTAATCAAATGCGCGTATATAACGTTGAATCCAGGTTTATTTAAACAAATTAGTATAAATATTCCCAAAAAAGAAAGTGACGTTAATATTAAGTAAGCTATTTGCAAAATATTTATCTCCTTGAATATAAAATTAATCCAATGCTTTAATCATATCGGAAGTTACGCCTTCTTTTCTTCCCATTAGTTCATATATTCTAACAGGTTCAAGTTTACCCTTTACCCTAATAAGGTCAAGTTCACGAACAATAAACCAGTCTTTTACCAATTCATAAGTTTTTTCACTTATAATAATATTTGTTGAATATACTTTATTTACACCTTCTAGACGGCTGCCAAGGTTTACATTATCGCCCATAATTGTATAGTTCTTCCTGACTTCAGACCCCATATTTCCAACTGTCATTAATCCGGAGTTTAAACCAATACCGATATTTATTTTAAGATTTTTTTCTTTAAATACTGCATATTCAGGATTACTTTGCAGTTCGGCATTTAGTTCGTGTACCTTAGCCATCATTTCCAGGCATGAATCAGCAGCAAGGGCAGCGTGATTTTTTATTGGTACTGGAGCACCCCAGAACGCCATTACCGCATCACCAATGTATTTATCAAGTGTACCACGGTATTCAAAAAGTAAATTGGTCATATCACTTAGATAAGCGTTTAATAAAGTAACGAGTTCCTGTGGTTTTAAATTCTCAGAAATAGTTGTAAAACCACGGATATCTGAAAACATTACAGTAAGTTCACGGTCCTCACCACCGAGTTGCAATTTATCAGGGTCACCCATAAGTTCAGTTACAACTTCCGGGTTTACATATTGTGAGAACATTCCCTTTATTTGCCTTTTTTCTTTTTCTTCTGTCAATACCCGGTATACTGTAATTGCAAGGAATAGAATCATTGCAAAAGCCATTAACAATACCATATTGATTAATATGAAAAAATGATTAAATACAATTCGGCCGGTAAAAAACACAGCAAGTTCCACACCGATAAACATCAAAAATCCTTTCCATATTTTTACCCTTGGCAATGCTATTACAAAGGTGATGAAAATAATTAAGTAAATCAAAACTTTAAATGTTGAATTCGCTGGATAAATAAATTGTTCGTTAAAAATTGTATACAACGCATTCGCATGGATTTCAATTCCGTATAAAATTTTATATGGAGTTGAGAAATAGTCACGTCCTTCACCTAGCCCCGCCGAAGAATAAAATCCGTTAAGTATTATCCTTTTTTTATATTGAACACGGTTATCAAAATTTTTACTACGCTGCATCTGAACACCTTCAAAATACGGCTGGTTATCAAAGGACTGGTGTTCTCCTTGAAAATTTATTCTCATCTGCCCTGAATAATCTATAGGAATAGTAACATCTTTTGTTACATATTTTTTAATTTTCCAGCCATTATTTAAAGCATCTTTAAATCCTTTAATTTTTATTTCATCCCTCTCGAATATAGGTACTTTTGCATTTTTAAACTTAATGTGTTTGCCGAATATAATTTCTATGTCTTTCGGTTTCACGTTATAGTATTTCATTGCAATAATCATATCGATAGTAGCAACAAAACGCGGTTTTGTCATTACCGGTTTTTTAGTTCCGTCTGCTGTAAGAGCAGGACGTTTATCATAAAAACTTACAATTAAGGGCATCTTGCGCACAATACCGTCTGAATCAAGGTAGATCATTGCCGAACCCGCACCAGAAGAATATTTCATAATTTCAGGAATAGGAAATTTTATATCTCGATGAAGTTTAATTTTAAAGTCTTCAGGATTTTTTGGATTTAAATAAAAATCTCCCATATGCTTAAGACGTTCTGCAACAATTTCGGGAGCAAAAAGCCCTGTAACTTTTGTTGACGCCAAAAAGTCAAATACAATATAACCCCCTCTGTTTTTGTCATCTTTATTTTTATTATCATTATACTCTTTTATTTCTTTAAGTTTTTTAAAGAAGATAGGGTCGTCAATTGTATTTTTAAGTATTTTTTTAATATCAATAATAAGATTTTTAGGATCGATTTTTTTAAGTTCATTTTCTTTTATATGTGTCTCAGCCTTTAATGTGCCGATTTTATCTTCATTAACATTTTTGTTTATAAATTCACGCATCAAATTAACATTTTGATCTTTCAATAATAAACTACCGTATTTATCAAAGAAAATATCGTAAAACACCAAAAATGGACGGTTTTTATAATCCGGCGGAACAAAAAAGAAATCTAAAAATTCTTTGTGAACACTTCTTGGCCAAGGCCATCTACCAAGTTTATTTAAACTGCCTTCATCAATACCGAAAATCATAATAGGGCTTTTTACTTTTTCACCCTGTCTGATTGCAGTACCTTTTTGAACGGCTTTGTTAGTAATCAACGTATCTCTTGTTAAGTGAGCTTTCCATTGAAAACGGGCATCTATTAAAAAATTTTCAAAGTTTTTTATAAATGTAATATTGGATAGAATTTCTACTACCAATAAACAAATTAAACCGATGGCAACCGGCACAATATTTTTTCTAAGCAGATCTTTGTTAATCATTTTTGCCCCCGAAGATTTTATTATATAATCATACACGCAATAAAAATTATGTCAAGAATGCAATAAATATATTAAAGAAAAAATTAGTCAAAAAATAAAATTATTTACATTTTTGTTAATATTAAAATTTTTATCACTAATTTTTACTCAAATAAGTTTAACATTTATTACTAAAAATTTTCTCCTTCTTTTGTAAAACTTGAGAACAAAGATAAAATGAACCTGAAAATACAATTAAATCAGTATTTAAATTATTTATCCTTGTTTGCAAATCCTCAAATGAATTAGCTAGTTCAATTTCTTCAAAACGGAATTCAAGTTCCTTAAATACCTCACCGGAATTGTCATTAATATTCTCAATCGGATATATGGTAATGGCTGATGCAATATTTTTTATTTCGCTAAAAAAACCTAAAAAATCCTTGTTCTTTAAAAATCCTAGAACAAAATGAATGGTTTTGCCCTTAAATAGATTAATTAACGTCATATATAAATCTTTTGCAGCTGCCGCGTTATGCGCGCCGCTTATTACTGCCAAAGGATTTTCGTTTATTATGTCAAATCTTCCAGGAAGATTGAAACTTTTAAATCCGTTAAATGATTTAATTCCAGCTACTTTTGCTGACCGGATAGCAATAGAAGCATTAACTGAAACTGAATCTATAACACTGTCAATACTAACAGGCATATTATCAGGCCTGTAAAAAAAATGAGTATTATTTTTTAAAGATACGGTTTTATGCATTACATAAAAATCTTTGCCAAACTCAGAAACAGAACAGTTTAATTCTTTTGCCTTACTAACAATTACATTTCTTGCGTTACTGTTTAGTTTACCTAAAACAACGGGTACACCGGATTTAAGGATTCCAGCTTTTTCAAGCGCAATGCTTTTTTCATCAGAACCGAGTTTATCCGTATGGTCAATACCTATAGACGTAATAGCACATACGGTTGGAATATAAACATTGGTTGAATCCAGACGGCCTCCTAAACCTGTTTCCAACACAACCCATGAACAATTTTTTTTCTGAAAATGGAGCATTGCAGCAGAAGTCAAGACATCAAAATAAGTTGGACTGGGTTTAATACGTTCTATAATTCGTTTTATTTGCGATATTGACCAGATAAAATCCTGTACTGAAATATTTTCGTTATCTACTTTTATTCTTTCCCTAATGCTTAATATATGAGGGGAAGTATATAAACCGGTTCTTATATCATTTGCTATAAGCAAAGAAGAAAAAGCCGTAGCACATGTACCCTTTCCGTTTGTACCGGCAACGTGAAAAATTTTGGGTTTATATTCATTCAAATCAAGTATTCTATTTAATTCTTTTATAGCTTTTAAAGTATATGATTTTTTATATTTTGCGTCGCGCTTTACTTCAAAATTATTTAAACTATTCAGAAAACGTATACTTTCTTTATAATCCAAGTACAACTCCCGGAAAAAATTTTATATTCACTTTATTTATTATAAAACTCTGATAAAATTAAAATTATATATTTTTAATATTTTTTGAAGAATTTCTTTAATAAATTTAAAATAAGACGAAAATTAATCTGATAACTAATATTGAAAAGAGAAAAATATGAGTGATGGTTCTTTATCTCAAGATGAAATAGATGCTTTATTAAGTGGCACCGGAGATGTAACCGCAAGCGGAGATGATTCCGGAGGCGGGGATTTAGGAGACTTTGACCTTGGAGCTCTTCTTGGCGGAGATGATTCAGGGGGCGGAGGCGCAACTCCTGCGCCATCTAAAAAAAGCAAAAAACGCAAAGATGCGATGGCTCCAATAGACCCTAACAATCTAGAGCTTTTGCTCAATGTTGAAATGAAGCTTTCAGTCGAACTGGGCAGAACGAAAATGAGTATTAAAAATATTCTTGATATTGGAGAAGGAAAAGTAATCGAACTTGACAAACTTCATGGTGACCCAGTTGATATACTCGTTAATGATAAAGTAATTGCACGTGGTGAAGTCGTTGTTGTTAACGAAGATTTTGGTATAAAAGTTACTGAATTTCTTGAACCAAAAGAAAATTGGCCTGGATTTATTAATAGAGATTAATATTCAATCTTATATAAATATAATCCCCCGGGAGGGGCTGTTATATAAGGATTATTATTTCTCGATTTATTTTCCAATATTTTTTTCATTTCATTAGAAGGTTTATTCTTTAATACAATATCGACAGCCGCTCCAACAATCATTCGTATCATCTTATGCAAAAAAGCAAACCCGGTAATGTAAATCTTTATATACTTTTTTTCTTTTATTACTTTCACTTTAGTTATTGTTCTAACAGTATGATTGTATTCCTTTGCACTAGCACAAAAGGAAGCGAAATCATGAGTACCTTTTATATATAAAAGGGCTTTTTTAAGTTTTCGTGTATTTACATTTTCTTTAATATGCCATGTGCGTTTTTTATAAAACGGCGGCCTTACTTCATCATTATATATAACGTACATATATTGACGGAATTTTGCATCCCTGCGGCTATTGAAACTTTCACTTACTATTTCAACATTTGTGCAAACTATATCTCCTGGCAAATAAGTATTTATCACTGTAACGAGTTTATCATGGGGAATTAGAATTTCGTTTTTAAGAAAAAAATTTGAAATATGCATATAAGCGTGAACACCCGCATCAGTACGGCCACAAGACTTTATCTTAACATCTTCTTCAAACAATCGTGACAAACTTAACTCAAGCTCTTTCTGAACGCTTCTTTGTTTTTTCTGACGCTGAAATCCGTAAAACCGCGTTCCATCGTATTGAATTGTAATTTTTACGTTTGTAATTTTAATCTCCTAAGTAACCTATAATCTTTAATTTTTCCAGTTTACACATAAAGTTTAAAAAAATTCAAGAATTTTTATTTTAGGTATAGACTTAAAATTCGATTTTGTAGAAAACCATAGAAATACAAATTAGAAGGAAAACATTCACCAATTTAGGGTATTGTTTGGATAAAATATAAAAAAAATAATTACCCGGGGTTTTAACTTAAAATTAGTTTTCATTAGTGTTGGGTTTATATCGGGAACCGCATTATTTACTTTTATCAATAAACGAAGGAATTTCAATTTCAATATCTTTTATTGCATAAACCTGACAACTAAGACGCCAGCCCTGTTCTATCTGCTCTTGTGTCAGATGTTTTTTTTCAATGTCATTAACCTTTTTTATCCGTTTATCCTGCTCCGTAAGCAATCTAACTTTACATTTTCCGCAGCGGCCTTTGCCACCGCATTCATTATACACCATAACTCCATTCATAGCTAAATTATTAAACAATGTTACCGCCGAACTAATTTCCATTTCTTTATCTAAACCCGATATTTTTGCCGTTGCCATATTATGATTTTAGTAAAAAAATAATATTATGGCAATATAAATTAATGCTAAAACAGGAAGATTATTAGTAAAATATTCAAGTTTTTTTAAGTTTTTTAGATATTATGTTAATCAAATTTCAGGAAAGGCCGATTATTTTTATAAGAATAGCAGACTGGGTAAGGAATTAATCCTATTTCACCCGCTTTTATTAGCGGATAACAATGCTTGTTTTAATTCATCAACTGACACAGAAACATTTCCTAATTTAGTAACTTCAATACCGGCTGCAATATTGGAAATATACGCGGAATCATAAAAATTAATTTCCGCGCTAAAGCAAAGCGCCATTATGGAACAAACCAGATCACCGGCACCGGTAACATCGTATACATCTTTGCTTACCGTTGGTATCTTTATTAACTCTTTGCCTTTTTCAAACAAAGCCATTCCGTCTTCGCCAAGAGTAACGAGTAAATACTCAGGATTTAATTTATCAATGATACTCATTCCCGCTCTTTTTAATGTATCATCATCAATTATTTCCATACCTGATATTTTTTCAGCCTCTTTTTTATTCGGGGTTAATAGAGTTGCGTTTTTATAAAAAGGCGCATTTTCAGGAATTGGGTCAATAACAACGGGCCTGGATGAAACAAGGCATCTTTCAATAATAAAAGGAACGAGTTCCATATTTAGCATGCCTTTTCCATAATCAGAAATCACTACAGCATCAAAAGTAGGGATTAAGTCGTATAGTATTTTTATGATTTCACTTCTCAAATAAGCATCAATTGGTTTTCTAATTTCCCTGTCCAATCTAACGATTTGCTGATGACCAGCTAGTATTCTCGTTTTCACGGTTGTAGGCCTGTCAACGAGTTTATAAATAAAAGACGTTGTTATTTGTTTTTCTTCCGCAAGAACGTAAAATTCTTTTGCCTCGATGTCTTCTCCGGTAACTGAAACCAAAGAAGATTTTGCTCCTAGAGTGATAATATTTGAAGCAACATTAGCAGCACCGCCTAATCTATAGCTTATATCTTTTTGTTCAATTACAGGAACAGGCGCCTCAGGGGAAATTCTCGTTGCATTTCCTGAGATGTATTTATCCAGCATTGAATCGCCGATAACTAAAACGTTTTTATTATTAAACTTGTCTATTTCTTCAGCATATTCTTTCATAATTACCACTATATATAAATAATATCTAAAGTAAAGCAGTTATTTTTTTTCTTCGAAATTTTATAAACTGAAATATTTAATCTGATAGCTTTAAATTCGGAATTATTGTTAAAATCCATGCCCGGACATAATTATTGGTTAGATTTATATATATTGATTGAGCGGAGTAACGTGAATAATACCTTCCTGATGCAATACCGACTAAATAATATTTTCCATGCAACTTTATCCATACCCCACTGCCGCTGTCTCCTTTGGCTAAAGAACCTTCTAATGGTAAAGGTTTAGAACACGAATTACAGTTTATTCTCTTTTTATTAAAATATAATATTTTATTTAATGAATTACCTTTTCCGCAAGGATCATCAAAATCAGTTACAAACATATTAAATCTAAATTTTGAAATATAATCAACTATATTTTGATACCCTCTAAAAGTTCCGTGAGAAAGAATTTCCCTTTTTTCAACTCCGGTACTACTTTTCCCCTGGCCAACGCCATAAATAATAGTGCCTTTGGTAATTTTAATTTTACTGATAACAGCGGGGTTAATTTGTTTTATACCCTTTCCCTTTATACGCAAAATCGCTACATCATTGCCTAGTTTTTTCCGTTGCTTTAAATTGTATCCTGGAAATAAATACACGTAATCTATAATATATTTAACTCTATTATATAAAACAGTCATATTTGCGGGGCCGTGGCTGCTGACAATATGCCCTGCTGTTACAATATAGTTTTTATGTATCAAAACGCCCGAACCAGATATTTTTACGTTAGGCCTTGTAATTATTAAACCGGGTTTAAAATGTTTTAATTTAGCATATTTTATATAAGCTTTATGTTTAACATCGTGTCTAATATTTATAGGCGATATAGGGGTAGAAAGTATAAAAAAAAGAAAAGGAATAATAAAGTATTTAAAACGCATAAATTGCACTCATGAAAAATAATATAACTAATGCAGGCCTAAATCCGATTTATCAATTACACCGGATTTAACAGCTATATCAAGCATTTCGTTTACCCGTTGTTTTTCTTCATCAGAAACATCCTGTTCTTTTTCTTTATTTTGGGTTTGATTTTCAGGGTTTATAATAATATCGCCTTTTTTTTGTTTCTCTTTCACGGCCTTAGTAAAGGCGTTTTTCAACAAGTCCTTGGTTTTAGCAGACAGCTTTTTCACTGAAGAAAGACGCGTTATGTTAATTTCATCCCTTGCCTGTTTAATTTTATCAATTTCAATACTTTCATCAGAAACAGGATTTATTTCATCATTATTATACTCTTTATCCTTACGGGATTTCTCAAAATCATCAAGCCGTTGATTTATAGTTTGTTTCAGCTCTTTGTTTTCCACACCGCGTTCTCTTAAATGTTTAACCATAGCGCCTAACATTACTATCTCTGCATCGTCCCACAATTTTTTACTTATTTTGGGTGAAAACTTTTGTTCGGGGTTTGATACCAAAGACAATAATTTAACAACGTCAAATTTATCCTGTTTTTTCTCTTTTTCAGACATATAAAAAATTTAATCGGATTTTATAATATTTTCCACAAAAATTATTTTTATTTTTAATTGGAAAACCGGTTTAAAGTGATATAATTATAAACAGTATCCGAGGTAAATAAATGGCATTAAAAAATAAAATTACCATAACTTTATTCGTTTTTATTCTCGCATGCGGAAACCAACCTGTTAAACAAAACGTATTCCCGAAACAAATAACTATCTATTCGGTAGACAAAGGAAAAGACTTAATTCAAGCTAAAAATAAAGCATTATCTTTTCTATCAGACATGCGGGCAGGATACCATTTTAATATTCAAGATAAAGATATTAATGTTTACGTAAAAGAAGTTGAAATTAACTTCATCGTTGGTTCGCGCATTTTTGAAATTAAAAACTTTAATAATGAAGCCGTATATTTTTGCAAAATGACACTCAATATCCCGGGCAATGAATATAGCAGTATTTTAAAAATCACTAAAAAATTCGCTTTGGATGATTATTTTGTTTCCAAAAAAAAATTTATGACAACGTTTATCAAATCCGTTTTAATTAAAAAATTCACTAAAAAAAACAACGTAAAAGGCATTATCTATATTACGGGCATTTCCGGTATAAGCAAAAACGGGCTTAATAAAAACCTCGAAATCAATTTTACTGTGCTTTATAAATAGAGAAAAGGGATTACAATGAAAGTTTTAGCTATTGTTTTTTTATTTACAATAATAACAGCATGTTCAAAAAAAAACGGTAATACACATAACTCAAATCAAGACACAAACATGTTTAAGCAAAACGTTATAGTGAAAAGCCTTGAACACGATAAAAAAGTTGAAATTTATTCTATAGGAATAGGTTCAGACAGAGATCAGGCTTTGTTATCCGCAACGGGTTTTCTAGCTGAACAAATAGCCGGAGTAAAATTTTCAATTAAAGATGGTAAATTAACATTAAAAACGCCCGCAACTTTAATTTCCGGCGCTTTGCCGTTATATTATAGAGAAATAAATGACGGCAGAATTTTATGTATAATGAAATATAAAAGATTAATTTCTGCTAAAAGCTTAAACGGGAAATATATAGAAAAAAATGTTACGGTCACTTTAAATAAAATTATAAATCAAAGAACCGAGTTATATGAATCTATATTTAAATCAATTTTAAGCGAAAACACAAATAAAACAATTTCAGGCTTTATTATTATACGCGAAATTTCAAAAATTCCGGAGAAACTTAATTTAAAGAATAAAATTGATATAAAATTCAATATATATTTTTAATTTTTTTGGGATTTCATGTATTCTAGTGTTAATAAATTTCATGAATGCTTATTCATCACAAGGAGATAGTTATGAAAAAAAATCTGATTAAAGCATTAATCATAATTTTTCTATTAAGTTTTGCCATTAGTGCATTCACACAATCACGGCAAGCCATGATTACTGTTAAAAAAGTTTTATGGGCATTGAAAAGATATAAACACGATTCAAGAGTACCAAGCCAAATTGCAATGAATAAGAAAATCAAAGCTTATTGTAATTACGTGTTTAATATCAAATATATGGGCAGGCAGGCAATTGCTGACAACTGGTCAAAACTTAATTACAGGCAAAAACGGGAATATGACAGCCTGCTTTTTAGGATTGTTAATAAAATTGTATATAAAGATGCTTCAAGGCAATTAAACGACATGCGCCTTACTTATAGAGGTGTCAGACGTATTTCATCAGGGCTTTATAAAGTTCTCGTTGATATTTATATTATTTCTGAAAAAATGGATATTAAAGCTGAATATATATTAAAACAGTACGGAAGATTTTACCGTGTTATTGATATATATTTTGACGGAGAATCTCTTGTTCAGGACTATAGAGTTGAATTCAACAGAATCATACGAAACCACGGAGTTGAGGGAAACAGGAACAGTTTATTAAACCGTATGAGGAGAACTTTACGTAAAAACGTAATTGATGATGCAAGAAAGAAAAAACGCCAAAAAAAGAAACAGCAAATGAAAAGAAGATAAATATAAAAGCCCTTTAATTTAAAGGGCTTTTTTTTATTCAAAACGCATTGCTATGCATTATTATTACGCATTATTATTTTGATTAGGCCCAGGCTTAGGTTTTGGTGTAGTTGTTGGTTTATTCGTTGTTGTATTACCCGGCTTTTTCGTTGTTGTGCTTGTTGTTTTCTTTGGTTGCGTTGTTGTAGTCTTTTTAGGCGCTGTTTTCGTGGTTTTCTTAGGTGCAGTTGTAGTTGTTTTTTTCGCGCTTTTTGAATCTTGTTTGTACAAATCTTTAATCTGTTTAAAAGTATCTATATAAACTTTTGTCTGTTCATTTAAAGTTTCAATTGCGTCTTCAAATTGTGTGTAAACGTCTTTCATTTGTTTAAACGCATCGGTTGTAAGTTCAACGCTTTTAGCGTCTTTAATTTTTTTAGAAATATCATTTTTATACAAATCTTTAATTTTTTTCATTGCTTCAGAAAAAATCTTATTTTGTTTATTTATTTTCTTCACGTTATCTTTGTATTTGTCAAACAAAACGTTCATAACGTTATAAACGTTTTCAGTTACATCGAACTTATTGGTTTCAATGCTTTTCAACATTTCTTCGACATTGTCTGCAATACTTTTAATTTCAACTACTAAATTATTTTCTTGAGTAAAAGACCGAAATAAATCGATATACTCTTCCAATTGCTTTTGGAACTTTTTTCCCATGATTATCTCCTTTGATTCCACTGGTTAATATTAAAGTCATTTTAATTTGAAATAATATTATGTCAACTCATTTTAACATAATTGACATAATAAATATTATTATTTGGAGAAGTTTTTGTAATTTTTTTTGCCATAAATATATAATGATTAATTATAATAGAGTTTTTTAAATCTAACCTGGAAGTTTCTTAAATCCCGCGGCGGATAAAATATCAGGGATTTTTTCCTCAAAATTAATTGCCATAACGTGGATGCCGGGGGCAAATTCTTTAATTTCAGCTATTAAATCCGCGGCTATTTTTATGCCGTCCTGAATAGGGTCAGGAGATTTTTCCATAAGCTCTATTAAAGGCTCAGGCACATCTATACCCGGAACGTTTTTATTCATAAACCTTGCCATGCGCGCGGATTTTAAAGGCAAAATACCCGCAAGTATTTTAGCGCCGAGATACTCTGTTTTATCCACAAACTCTTTATAGTGTTCTGCTGAATAAACAGCCTGTGTTTGAAAAAACTTAGCCCCGGCCTTAACTTTTTTTTCCATAGTCATTATCTGCAGTTCCATGGGAATATATCCCGGGTTACAAACAGCGCCTAAATACAAATCCGTTTCCCTGTTCAAAGTGTGCCCGTTTAAATCCTTGCCATTGTTCATTGTATCAATACATTCAAGCAAACCGATTGTATCAAGGTCATAAACGGGTTTGGCTTCTTTATGGTCACCTAATAAGGGCAAATCACCGGATAATGCTATCACGTTTTTTATATCAAATTCCCGGGTAGCGAGTAAATCACTTTGCAAAGCAAGACGGTTTCTATCCCTAACTGTTAATTGATAAACTGTTTCTATACCGCGTTTTTCTAAAAGCGCGCAAAGAGCAAGAGATGAATATCTAACTACAGCGCGTTGATTATCCGTTATATTTACAGCGTGAACCCAGTCTTTAATTAAACCGGCTTTTTCATAAACACCGCTAACATCCGTGCCTTTAGGCGGGAATATTTCCGCTGTTATTGCAAACTCGCCGTTTTCTAACCGTTGTTTTAAAGTTTTAGTTTCCATAATCGTTATAAGTTATTCAAAAATGCCCTTATTGGCAATCAACTCTTTTATATACATAGTAATAATTCAAACCGTAGCTTGAACGCTTGTTAAAGTAAAATATAGCCTGCAATTATTTACCTAATCGTATAAATCATGGTCCGTACGAGAAGCATATGCAACGAAGCAGTCTCGTTCCAAGCAAACAAAACGGCTTTACTTCCCAACTAACACGCTATACTTATCAGTTATATCAGCATCGATTTTGTACTTGCGGGTAGTGAGAACGTATTCACCCTTAGCGCCGCGCGAGTAATTGCGGTGGAGATAGAGATACTTGATGGCTTTAATTGTTGGTGGTACACTGCCCGAATACTCAAGCGTAATTCCGCGTCCGTCTCTCGTGAACTTGCCTTTAATCTCGTTGGATTTATAACGTAAAACAAACTCACCGTTTTCTTTAAACTCAAAAGTATAACATTCTTCGGAACGGCTTTCTCCTTCCCATTTTAGAGCGTATAACTTTTTCACCGGAAAAATAAAAGCACCGAATATATACCCGGTTTGCCCCGCGGAGTTTTTTATCTTATACCAACGCGCGTTAAACTTACCGATTTTTTGTTCTGTGTTCGTTGTTTCAACCATAGTAACGTTTTGGTTTTCTGTTGTAGTAAAAGCAACGGATGTTCCCGTCGATGGTTTGGAGCGCACGTTAACCGTACCTCCAAGTATAACGTATAGATTTTCAGGAAAAGGTTTGCGTTTTGTTTGCGCTGTAGGGTTAGGGTTCGAGTTTTTTAACACATCACTTGTACGGTAGATCTCTAGTTTCTCACCACGAACATTAAACGCAATGTGTTTGCTATCAGGTGAAAAATACGCATTGGTTGGCCAATTTTTTATACCACTATCATAAGTATATAATAATTTTTCTGTAGCAATAGACCAAATCTGTACTTTCC